>JBAXUD010000245.1:0-5356 GCA_037129875.1 Mycobacteriaceae bacterium | reverse complement strand
TCAAGGAGAAGCGCTGAGCTTCGACCTGGAACCCGGAGAAGCGCTGAGCTTCGACATGGGTCGGGGTGCCGGGTTTTCCGGTCTCCTGATGGCTACGCTGATCCCGTGACCGAGACCCCAGACCCGGCTGAAGCGACGCCTGAGCGCTCGGCCCCGACAGAGATCCCGGCGCGGCCGGAGAGGGACGTCAAGAAGCGCTCGGCGCTACGCGAGGGCGCAATTCTGGTGGGAACCGCGGTCCTCCTCTATTACGTGATGCTCACATTCGTGGCGCGTCCCTATTTGATTCCGTCGGAGTCGATGGAACCCACGCTGCACGGCTGCAAGGGCTGCGTCGGCGACCGGATCATGGTCGACAAGATCACCTACCGCTTCGGCGAGCCGGAACCCGGCGACGTGATCGTCTTCAAGGGGCCGCCCAACTGGAATGTCGGCTACAAGTCGATCCGGTCGGACAACGTCGCGGTGCGGTGGGTCCAGAACGCGCTGTCGTTCATCGGCTTTGTGCCGCCGGACGAGAACGATCTGGTCAAACGCGTCATCGCCACCGGCGGTCAGACCGTCGCGTGCCGCGCCGACACCGGTCTCACGGTGGACGGGAATGCGCTCAAAGAGCCCTATCTGGACCCGGGCACGATGATGGCCGACCCTGTCGTCTACCCGTGCCTGGGCAATGAGTTCGGTCCGGTGAAGGTGCCCGATGGCCGGCTGTGGGTGATGGGCGACAACCGCACGCACTCCGCCGATTCCCGGGCCCACTGCAGCAGTTTGCCCGCCGAGGCCCAGAAGGGCCTGCTGTGCACAGGCGATCCCGCCACCGGAACGGTGCCGGTGGACAACGTCATCGGCAAGGCGCGGTTCATCGCGTGGCCGCCCTCACGCTGGGGTGGTGTGTCCTCGGTCGACCCGCAGCAGGGCTGACATGCCTCCCAAGAAAACCTCCCTAGCGACCTGGCCCCCGCGCACCGTCATCCGGCGGTCGTCCGGGCTGCGGACCCTCGAGTCGGCGCTCTACCGCAGTGGGCTGGGCCCGGTGGCCGGAGTTGATGAGGTCGGCCGCGGTGCGTGTGCGGGTCCCCTGGTGGTGGCCGCCTGTGTGCTGGGCCCCAATCGGTTCGAGAGCCTCGCCGCGCTCGATGACTCCAAGAAACTCACCGAGAAGGCCCGCGAGGAACTCTTTCCGGTGATCCGCCGCTACGCGCTGGCCTATCACGTGGTGTTCATTCCGGCCGCCGAGGTGGACCGCCGGGGTGTGCACGCAGCCAATATCGAGGGCATGCGTCGCGCGGTTGCCGGCCTGCCGGTGCGTCCAGGCTACGTGCTGTCCGACGGCTTCCGGGTGCCTGGGTTGCCGATGCCCTCGTTGCCGGTTGTCGGTGGCGACGCGGCGGCGGCCTGTATCGCCGCGGCGAGCGTTCTGGCCAAAGTAAGCCGCGACCGGCTGATGGTTGCCATGGATTCCGAGCACCCGGGCTACGGGTTTGCCGAACACAAGGGATACAGCACACCCGGCCACGGCGCGACCCTGGCCGAGCTTGGTCCGTGCAGCCAGCACCGGCATTCCTTCATCAATGTCCGGCGGGTGGCCACAGCCGGGACCAGTGAACTCGTGGCCGAATTCACGCCGGTGGCCCGCCGCGGCGAGGGGTGAGACAAGATGGAAGCAACAGACGTCGACGACAAGGGACCGCTGAGCTGATGAGTGCCGAGGATCTCGAGAAGTACGAAACCGAGATGGAACTCTCGCTGTACCGCGAATACAAGGACATCGTGGGTCAGTTCAGCTACGTCGTGGAGACGGAGCGGCGGTTCTACCTTGCCAACAGCGTCGAGTTGGTGCCCCGCAACACCGACGGCGAGGTGTATTTCGAACTGCGCCTGGCCGACGCGTGGGTCTGGGACATGTACCGGCCCGCCAGGTTCGTCAAACAGGTCCGGGTGATCACCTTCAAAGACGTCAATATCGAAGAAGTCGAAAAACCCGAGCTGCGCCTGCCCGAGTAGGGCTTGCTGTGCACCAGTGAGGCACTGGGGATAACCCACGCCTGTCGCTGCTCGCACGGCGGATTAAGTCGGAACCCGGGCCGACGCTGGGCCCCATGACGACTTTGAGCCGACAGGAACTCGGCGCCCTCGGGGAGCAGATCGCCGTGGAGCACCTGGAAGCCCTGGGCTGGCGGATTCTGCAACGCAACTGGCGGTGCCGCTACGGCGAACTGGATCTGATCGGGGCCGACGGGTGCACCGTCGTCTTCGTCGAAGTCAAGACCCGCACCGGCGACGGGTTCGGCGGCCTCGAACACGCGGTGACGCCGCAGAAGGTCCGCCGCATCCGCCGCCTGGCCGGTCTGTGGCTGGCCGGGCAGGACGACGGCTGGCCGGACCTGCGGATCGACGTCGTGGGAGTGCGTGTCGGCCGGCGCCGCATCCCGGAGGTCATGCACCTTCGGGGAGTCGGCTGATGGCGCTGGGGCGGGCGTTTTCGGTGGCGGTTCGCGGGCTCGACGGCACCATCGTGGAGATCGAGGCCGATGTCACATCCGGTCTGCCCGGTGTGCATCTGGTTGGCCTAGCCGACGCCGCGTTGCAGGAATCCCGCGATCGGGTCCGCGCCGCGGTCACCAATTGCGGCAACAACTGGCCGATGTCGAGACTGACTCTGGCGCTGTCCCCGGCAACATTGCCCAAGACGGGCTCGCTATACGACATCGCCCTGGCGTGCGCGATCCTGTCCGCCGGACGCCGAACACCGTGGCATCGGCTGGAGAAGACAGTTCTGCTCGGGGAGCTGGCGTTGGACGGACGAGTCCGCCCGGTACATGGTGTGCTGCCGGCCGTCCTGGCTGCCAAGCGGCAGGGATGGTCCGCGGTGGTGGTCCCCAACGCCAACCTGGCCGAGGCCAGTCTGGTGGACGGTATCGAGGTGTACGGCGTCGGCACTCTTGGGGCCCTGCAGCAGTGGCTCGACGACGGCACTGGGGCCGAGGTACGGATCGACAACCCAGCGCCGGAGAGCGAGCCGATGGCGGACCTGTCCGACATCGTGGGGCAGACCCAGGCCCGGTTCGCCGTCGAGGTCGCTGCGGCCGGAGCGCACCACCTGATGCTCACCGGGCCACCCGGGGTGGGCAAAACCATGCTGGCCCAACGCCTTCCGGGCCTGTTGCCCGACCTCGGCGACAGCGAGGCCCTCGAAGTGACGGCCATCCATTCGGTCGCCGGCCTGCTCTCCAAGCGTATGCCGTTGGTCACCCGCCCCCCGTTCATCGCGCCGCATCACTCCTCGAGTGTGGCCGCTCTGGTCGGCGGCGGCTCGGGCCTTGCCCGTCCCGGAGCCATCAGCCGTGCTCACCGGGGTGTGTTGTTCCTCGATGAGTGCGCGGAGATCCGACTCAGTGCTCTCGAGGCCTTGCGCACGCCGCTGGAGGACGGTGAGGTCCGGCTGGCCCGGCGCGACGGTGTGGTCCGGTATCCGGCCCGATTCCAGTTGATCCTCGCGGCCAACCCGTGCCCCTGCGCCAGGATCGATCCGAGGGACTGCATGTGCTCGTCTCTGGAGAAGCGCAGATACCTGGGCAAGTTGTCCGGACCGCTGCTCGACCGCGTCGATCTGCGGGTTCAGCTCCACGCCGTCCGCGCCGGCGCCTTCACCGCGGAGGATGCCGAGAGCAGCGAGGTCGTCCGCGGCCGGGTCGCCCACGCCCGGGCGGCGGCCGCCGAACGCTGGCGGCCGCATGGTTTCACCACCAATGCCGAGGTCAGCGGGACGGTGCTGCGTCGGCGTTTTCGGCTGGCAGCCGCGGTGATGGCCCCGATCAAGACGGCGCTGGAGCGGGGGCTGCTCAGCATCCGGGGGGTCGATCGCTCGTTGCGGGTCGCGTGGACGATTTCTGATCTGGCCGGCCGGACGACGCCGGCCCTCGATGACGTGACGGTGGCGCTGAGCTTTCGGCAGACCGAGGTGATGAAATGAGCGAGCAGATACTGCGCGCCTGGGCTTACCTGTCCCGGGTCGCCGAGGCGCCCTGCGCCGAATTGGCGCAACTGGTAGCCCAGGCCGGACCGATCGAAGCCGCTGAGCGGGTCCGCTGTGGGGCGGTCGAGCCGGAGGTGGGGCGCCGCACCGAGGCGCGACGCGACATCGACTGTGCTGCAGAGGATCTGGAGCTACTGAAGAGACGCGAAGGGCGGCTCGTCACCCGCGACGATGATGAATGGCCGGCTCTTGCATTCATGGCCTTCGCTGGGGCGCCGGTGCGCGACAAGCCACAGGGGCGGGCCCCCTTGGCGCTGTGGGTGGTCGGCCCCCTGCGACTCGACGAGCTCACCGAGCGGGCGGCGGCGATCGTCGGAACCCGGGCCTGTACCGCCTACGGCGAACATGTCGCCGCGGATCTCTCGGCAGGCCTTGCCGAGAACGAGGTGACTATCGTCTCCGGCGGGGCATACGGCATCGACGGGGCCGCCCACCGGGCGGCACTGGCGGTCGACGGCCTGACGGTCGCGGTACTGGCCGGGGGAGTGGACGTCCTTTACCCCGCCGGACATTCGGCCCTGCTGCATCGCATCGGCCGCAGCGGACTGCTGGTCACCGAATACCCGCCCGGCGTGCGGCCCGCGCGGCACCGTTTCCTCACCCGCAATCGAATTGTCGCAGCGCTTTCCGGCGCGACGGTGGTGGTGGAGGCGGGCATCCGAAGCGGCGCGGCGAGCACCGCCGCCTGGGCGCGCGCGTTGGGACGTGTGGTGTGCGCGGTGCCCGGGCCGGTGACCTCTGCGGCCTCGACCGGCTGCCACGCCCTGCTTCAGGCGGGTGCGGAGCTGATCACCCGCGCAGAGGATGTTCGCGAGATCATCGGGCGCTCAGGCGAATTCGCCGATGAACTGCCCCGGCCTTCCGATCCCCTCGACGCCCTCACGGACACTGAGCGCCTGGTCTATGAGGCTCTGCCGGGCCGTGCGGCCCGGACCCCGGATGAAATCGCGATTGCCGCGGGCTTGCCCGCAGCCGGCGTGCTGGGCCCGCTGGCCACACTCGAGATCGCCGGCCTCGTCCAGCGTCAGGATGGGAGGTGGCGACTGGCTCGCACGCCGAGATGACCTACGGCCGCGCGCCCAGGTAGCGCATGGCGGGGGTCGCCGCAATGACGGCGGCACGGATCTGATGAGCGCGTGCATCGGCTTGGCCCAACAGGATTCGGTCCTGCCAGTTCCACAGCAGGACGCCCTCGTGATCGGCGATCAGTCGGCGGAAGACCTGCGACGCCTGACCCTCTGCGGCCCACGCCCTGCCGCGCTCTCCGTGCCGCCGCGCGAAGAGGTACTCCTGATCGGCCAGGAGCGTCAGATCGGCGAG
>JBAXUD010000244.1:0-5392 GCA_037129875.1 Mycobacteriaceae bacterium | reverse complement strand
TTCTCCAGCATGGCGGCGATCTTGGTCACCGAGACGACGTCGAGGTCCAGGGAACGCCCACAGGCGGTGTCGGTGGGGTCCGGGCCGTAGCGTTTGACCAGCCCCAGCAGCCGATACACCTGACGCATCTTGGTCCACGGCAGGTCGTGATCGAGCAGTCGTTGGGCGTAGATGCCGATGTTGGTTCCGTGCCCGGCGGCGGTGGCGATCAGCCGGTCCAGGTCGCGCATGGCGTAGCCGGTCTTCTCCGTGGGCAGATCGATCGGGTCTGTGCTGCGCCCACCCGGTGGCTGTCGTGGGTGGGTCTTGACCAGCTGACCGCGGTGGAAGAACTTAACCAATTCACCGTCGGCGCGGGCCGAAATCGTCTGTCCCAGATACTGTTCAGGTATCGAATAGAGTGATTTCCCGACCTGAACATGGTGGTCGCGGTGCACTTTGACTTGGGCGTAGATCGGCACCGCGTAAGGTGCGGCGGGCGCCTCGAGCAGCAGTGCGGCTTCGATCCCGGCGAACACCACCGCCGGACGGGCACAGGTGGTGCCGTGGATGCGTTGGCCGGCCTTCTCGGCGCACCACGTGAGGGCGCGGATCTGTGCGTCGGCCAGATCGGTGAAGTCCTCCCCGGCGAAGAAGTTGTTCCGCACGTACTGGACCATCCGCTCCACCCGCGGCTTGTCTTGAGGGTGGGCCACCCGGGCCGGGTCGGTCACGAACCCCCGGGCCTGGCTGTATTCCAGCCAACCGACGGTGAACCTCGGGTTCACCGAATCAGCATGGGCCACAACCGTACTCATGTTATCGGGGATCAGGACCTTGAAGACTCCGCCGAAGAACCTCCACGCCGCCTCACAGCCGTCGATGACCGCCTGCAACGTCTGGGAGAACGTCAGCCACACGAACATGTGCCGCGAGTACACCGCGGTGAAGATCAACGCATGCACCACCCGGCGGCGCCCACTGACCGAATCGAACAGCATGCCCATCCGGGCGAAGTCGATCTGGCACTCCACACCAGGCTCCCCGTCGACCACGGGCACAGTGCCCCCTCGGCCCCGATAATCGGTGCGCTCAACGCAATAGCGGTGCAGCGTGCGTTGCGGCACGATCACCCCCTGGCGGGCCAACAGGTCCCCGACCTTGACCACTGTCAGACCCTTCTTGACCCAGCCCTGGATCTGATCATGATTGGCGCACAACGATTCCCACACCGATCCGTGCCCCTGAGGACGATCCGGGCGGACAACGGCTACCACCGCTCCGATCAACTCGTCACTGAGCTGGCCGACACCACGCTCACGATCCAACCCCGCCGCCACTGCCGCATCGACGTAGCGACGCGCCGTCTTGCGGTCCACCCCAGCCTGGACCGCCGCCGTCCGATACCCCGAACCCGACAGCCACGCCCGTAGCACCTCACGAATCTCAACCACCGAAACCTCCCGATACACAGCGGACCTCCACATCGATTGACGTGCAGTAATCCGACCCAGCAATCGAGCGACTCCAAGCGCAACGCGCCGGGTGGTCCCATTACTGGCAAACGGGTGGTCCCATGACCCTGGCTAAACCCAGCTCAAACCGGTCCCATCACCGTGGCAGGCGACAGCCTTCATGTCCGTGTTGTGCATGGCGGTCAAGCTTCAGGACGCCGGCATTGATTCCTTCGTCATTTTCGAGAAGGCCGACGACGTGGGCGGCACCTGGCGCGACAACACCTATCCCGGTCTGACCTGCGATGTGCCGTCGCGCTACTACACCTTTTCGTTCCGGCCGAACCCCGACTGGTCGCGAATCCTGCCGCCCGGATCCGAGATCCAGACCTACTTCCAGCAGGTCGCCGCCGAACGCGGTATCCGATCGCATATCAAGTTCGGCACCGAGGTCTCCTCGGCCCGCTACCACCAAGGGCAATGGTGGGTGACGACTACGGCCGGCGAGGAGCCCTTCGACGTCCTCATCACCGCCACCGGGGTGCTGCGGGTGCCGCGCTATCCGCAGATCCGCGGTCTGGACAGCTTTGCCGGACCGGCGTTTCACTCATCACAATGGGACCACTCAGTGTCGCTGCCGGACAAGCGGATTGGTCTGATCGGGACGGGTTCGACGGGCGTGCAGATCATCGCAGAACTGGGCGGCAAGGTCCGCGAGCTGAAGGTCTTCCAGCGCACCGCGCAGTGGGTCTTCCCGTGGGCCAACCTGCACTACTCGCCGGTGGGCCGGGCGGCGCTGCGCCGATGGCCGATGCTGAGCCGGCCCGGCTACGAGTTCTGGGGCTGGCAGTTCCGGCACACGTTCGGTCGCGCACCGATCCGACCGGGATGGCAGCGCACGGCCGTCCAGGCCCTATGCCGGTGGAACCTGCGGCTGTCGGTCCGCGATCCACAGTTGCGCCGCAAGCTCACCCCGAAAGATCAACCGCTGTGCAAGCGGCTGATCGGTGCCGGCCAGTTCTACCGATCCGTGCAAAAGCCCGGGGTGGAGGTGATCACCGACGAGATCGACCACGTCGAGCCGCGCGGCGTCGTCACCGCCGACGGAGTGCTGCATGAACTGGACGTGCTGGTCTTGGCGACGGGTTTCGATGCGCGTGCCTATGTGCGTCCCATGAGCATCGTGGGCGAACACGGTCTCACTCTCGACGAGGCGTGGGCCGACGGCCCGAGGGCCTACCGATCGGTGGCGGTGCCGGGGTTCCCGAACATGTTCATGCTGATGGGCCCGCACTCACCGATCGGCAACCAGTCCCTGGTGCCGATCGCCGAGGACCAAGCCGACTATGCGATGTGGTGGATCAATCAGATCCGCGACGGCCGCGTGGTCGCCGCCGCGCCGACCGAAGCAGCGACCAAGACCTACAACGACGACATGAAAGCCGCGATGCCCCAGACGATCTGGGTGAGCGGGTGCTCGAGTTGGTATCTCGGCAAAGACGGACTGCCTGAGCTGTTCCCCTGGACACCTGAGCGGCACCACGAACTCCTTCAGGCGCCAGAGGTCCCCGACTTCGACGTGCGCACCGCGTAAACCACCCACTACCGTTTCGCTGCATCGCGTGTCGGGCCGTAGGTAGTGCCATTCGTAAGTCGAGTAGCGCACCACTCTAGGCCTCTCCCAAGCCGCGGCGAACACTTCTGAGCAGCGGGTTCAGTTCTGGATTGGTCAGGACTCCGTTTATGCGCAGGAGGCGATGATGACGCACATCGGTGAGCATGCGGTGGTACTGGGCGCCAGTATGGGTGGGTTGTTGGCAGCCCGGGTGCTGGCCGACCACTACCGGTCGGTCACGGTGGTCGAGCGCGACGAATTGCCGATCGAACCGGTGAACCGCCGAGGGGTCCCGCAGGGCCGGCAACCCCACGCGCTGCTGGCGCGCGCGTCGCAAATCCTGGAGGGCCACTTCCCGGGAATCCTCGACGAACTCGTCGCTGCCGGCGCCCCGGTGTGGAACGACGGTGACCTGTCGAAGTTCTGGGTGTCGATAGGCGGGCATCGGCTGCGGGGCGACGGGCAGATTCCGGATCCGCAGTCGTTGGTGAACTACTATCCGACCCGTCCTCTTCTGGAATGGACGGTGCGCCGACGCCTGGCTGCGCTGCCGAACGTCGAGATCCTGCAGGGCCACGATGTTGCGGCCCTCACCGCGACGCCCGATCGCGCCCGGGTGACCGGGGTACGCATCGTGCACCGCGCCGACAACGCCGAATCCCAGCTGGCCGCTGATCTGGTCGTCGACGCCACCGGGCGTGGATCGCGCACACCGGTCTTCCTCGAGCAACTCGGCTACGACCGTCCGCAGGAGGACGAACTGACGGTCCACACCGTCTACGCCAGCCAGCCGGTGCACATCGCCGACGGCACGTTGCACGAGATTCTCATCATGAGTATGCCGACTGCACACTGCCCGAAAGCATTCGTGATGTTCCGCGCCGAGAATGACACCTGGCTGATGGGAGCCGGAGCGGTCGGCGGTCTGGAACCGGCGCACAATCGCGACGAAATCCTCTCCACCGCTGCTGATCTCGTCCCGGCACACATTGTCGCGGCGGCTCGAGCTAGTGAACCGCTGGCTGAGGTGACCCCGTATCGGTTCCCGTCGAACCGGTGGCGACGCTACGACAGGATGACCCGCACGCCGCAACGCCTGCTCGTGCTCGGTGATGCGATCTGCAGCTTCAACCCGATCTACGGCCAGGGCATGACGGTAGCCGCGATCGAGTCGCTGATCCTGCGCGACTGCCTGCGCGGCGGTGATCGGGACCTGCCCCGCCGGTTCTTCCGGGGCGCCGCCAAGGCCATCAAGGTGGCCTGGCAGACCGCCGTCGGCTCGGATCTGACGTTGCCTCAGGTGCAGGGACCGCGGCCGCTCTCGACACGGCTGACCAACGCCTATCTGGACCGCGTCCTCGCTGCTGCCGAGACCGATTCGCTTGTGGGCCAACAGTTCCTGCGGGTCACCGGGATGATCGATCGTCCCTCTGAGCTATTGCGGCCGGCGTTCATGGCCCGGGTGCTTCGGACCGGGGCGCGACCCCGGCCATGTTCGTTCGGCTTAGCTGTCGTGCCCGATGGAACGGCAACTGACCCTCGGTTGGCGGCGAGGCCGGCGTGAGCATTTGTCGGGCGGGCCATCGCGCGAATCGAGTAGCCCATCACTCTAGGCCGGCCAACCGTGCGCGCCGAGACTTAACTGACCGGTGTCGCATGCGTCGGCACCACGAGACAAGGAGTTCACCGTCATGGTCGCTACCCGAGACACCGCCGCCGTCAACGCGCCTTCATCAGCGCCCCGAAAGCACAAAATTCGCCGGAAGTCGTCCGCTGAACTGCGTGAGGAGGTCGATGCCGGTCGGCTACGTGAGCTCACAGCGTTCGACAACTTCTCGGATGACGAATTGCTGCGCCTCGTCAAAGCGGCACATCATGATTCGACATCCGCGCCGTGGCCGCTGATTCACGAGCACACTCCGTCGGACGCATGCTACATCCTGCTCAGCGGGGAGGTAGGGGTGTACGTCGGCCGGGATCGCATTGCCACGTTGGGCCCGGGCGAGGTGATCGGCGAATCTGCGCTTCGCCGTGGGAAACTGCGTTCGGCCACCGTAACGACGACGGGGCCGACCGAGGTGCTGCGGATCGAGCGCGATGATCTCGCCGGCCTGCTCGACGACATACCCGCATTGCGCAAAACTATCGACGCGACCGTCGTACGACACGCGCCCTCAGTCCTCACACAGCCGCCGACGGAACCACAACCGAGACGCTCCAAGGTCAACACCTCAGTCCCGACGGACTTGGTCACGCGCTTCGAGCAGGCCGCTAACATCGCCGGTTTCACTATCGCGACCGCACTCGAGGACGCACTAACCCAGTGGATCGAACGCAATAGCTG
>JBAXUD010000243.1:0-5395 GCA_037129875.1 Mycobacteriaceae bacterium | reverse complement strand
CGCTGCAGGAGGGCGTTATCCGTTGACGCAGGCGCCGGTGGGCACCGGCGCGGTGTTGCCGATCTTGGCCAACTGGCGGGAGACTTCGTCGGTAGTCAGCACGAAGCCGGTGTCGTTGTCGTCCACGGCGGCACCGAACACCACCCCGATGACCTGCCCGGCCCGGTTGATCATCGGACCACCCGAATTACCTTGCCGCACAGGGCCTCTGATCGTGTAGACCTCACGATTGACCGTCGTCGTCTTGTAGATGTCAGGCCCGCTCAGTTCGATGATCTCCCGGACTCGCGCGGGGGTCGCCGCGAAATCACCCCCACCGGGGTACCCCAGCACCACCGCGTCGGTCCCGGTCTTGGCCGGCTCGTCGGCGAACACCAGCGGCTGCAGCGGAAGGTCGGGGACGTCGAGGATGGAGATGTCGGCGTTGGGGTCGTAGGAGACCACCGTCGCGTCAAACTTCTTGCCCTCGGCCTCCACCGTCACCGTATCCGACCCGGCGACGACATGAGCGTTGGACATCACCCGGTTCGGAGCGATGACGAACCCGGTTCCCTCGAGCACCTTCTGGCAGGCCGTTGCCACACCACGGATCTTGACGACACTGGGCCGCGACTTGGACACCACCAGACTGTCGGCCAACGACGGATCCGGTGGGTCGACCGCCTGAATCGGAGTGCCGAGCGGCTGGAGAACCTCCGGCAGGCCGGAGGTGCTCAATAGGGCAGACATTCGCTTGGGCACCGCGCGCAGCCACTCCGGTGCGTACTTGTCGACCTCTGTGATCACCTTCGAGCCACGCGCCGCCGCGGCGAGGTTCTGCTGACTGGACGAGGTCAGCGGGCTGCCCAGCAACCACGCGGCGAACAGCACGACCACCAGTTGAAGAGCCACGCCGGTGAAGGAGTCGATCACCCGGATCGGGCCGCTACGAATGGACCCGCGGACCGCGCGGCCGAGCACCACGCCGGCCACCTCACCGATCACCACCAGAGCCAGGATCAGGAACAGCGCGGTGAACAGCTTGCCCCGCGGGGAGTGAACGTGGGAAACGATGTGCGGGGCGAGCATCACCCCGGCGATGGCGCCGAGCACCACACCGACGAACGACATGACGGAGCCGAGCGCACCCGATCGCCACCCGGAGATCGCCGCTATCAGCGCCACGCCGATAATGGCAATGTCCAGCCATTGCGAACTCGTCAAAGCCGTCCCTCACTGTCGTCGCCGACGAGTGTCATCGCCTCGTCGAGTTCTCGCACGTCATCGGTATCCCACGGCTGGGCCCATCCGGCGACATCGAGCATCGCCGAGATTACGTGACCGGTGAAACCCCACACCAACATCTCGTTGAGCAGGAACGCCGGCCCTGCGTAGCGCTGCCCGCCATCGGTTCGGTACACCATCAGGCGGTTGGCCGGATTGATGAACGCTCTGACCGGTACCCGTGCGACAACAGCCGTCTCCGATTCGTCGACGACCGTTACCGGACCCGGGTCGGGCGAATACGCCAGGACCGGCACGACATGAAAGCCGGACGGGGGGATGAACATCCGTTCCAGCGTCGCCAGCGGCTGCAAGCGCGCAGGATCCAGGCCCGTTTCCTCCCACGCCTCGCGCAACGCGGTGTGCACCGGTCCCGCGTCGCCGGGATCGGCGGCACCACCCGGGAAAGCAGCCTGGCCCGCGTGGTGGCGCAGGGTTCCGGCCCGCACGGTCAGCAGCAGGTCGGCGTCGTCGGGCACCCGGCCCGGCCCATGCTCGGCATGCGGGCCGGAGAACAAGACCAGCACCGCGGCATCACGCGGGGCCCGGGCGGCCTGCTGAGCCCCGGCCAGCGCAGTCAGCAGTTCCGGCGGCACCCGTCGGCGGTAGGCATCCGGTACCCGATCGACGTTGTCGACCAGTGGCGCAAGCCACGGCGGCCGCAGTTGCGGACGCAGCAGTTCGGCGGCGCTCATCGGGTTTGCCCCGTCATTGTCGGCCCTCACCGCAGCGCCGACTCCACCGCCGCGTCGATCTCGTCGGCGCTGGTGAAGGGCCGTGGCAGCACCGATGCCACGCTACCGTCCTTGCGCAGCACCACCGTCGCCGGCATCACGTTGGGCAGGCGCAGCGCCCCGGCAATGCTGCGCCGCCCGTCCTGCAGCACCGGCAGATGCACACCGAGTTCGGCCATCCGCACCAACGCCGCAGCCTCGTTCTCGTCCTGATGCACGGTGACCACACTGACCGCGTCCCCGGCACGGCGCTGGTAGCTCTGCATCGCGGGCAGTTCCTCGGCGCAGGGTCCGCACCAGTACGCCCATAGGTTCAGCACGACCGTGCGGTCGGCCAGGGCCCGGGCCACGTCGACCTGCGATCCGTCGGCCGCGCACTCCACCACCACGCCGCGCAACTGCTCAGGACCGGCGCCCGGGCCGTCGGCCGGGCACGGCAGCAGGTCGGCGCGTTGCCGCGGTCCGGCGAGCGCTTCGGGGGTGTCGGCGTCGCGGTGGGTTCGCGGCGCCGGTGCCGATGCGTCCCCGGCGCGATCCGGGCCGCCGGAGAGTTCCAGGGCGAACGCGAGCGTCAGCGCGCCGAGGACAGCCAGCACCGCCAGCGTCCACCGGGTCGACGTGCGCATGCGCCTACAGCCCGGCCAATGCGAGCAGGTGCTCGGTCTCGGGTCCGCGGACCAGCTCAGCCGCGACGAGCGGTTCGGTCGGCCCGATACCGTAAGACGGGCAGTCCTTGGCCAGGACACACACCCCGCAGGCAGGCTTTCGGGCATGGCACACCCGGCGGCCGTGGAAGATGACGCGGTGGCTCAGCAGCGTCCACTGGCCGCGCTCAATCAGCTCGCCCACGGCGAACTCGACCTTGACCGGATCGGTCAGGTGCGTCCAGTTCCACCGCCGGGCCAGCCGGCCGAAGTGAGTGTCGACGGTGATGCCCGGAATGCCGAACGCGTTGCCCAGAATCACGTTGGCCGTCTTGCGTCCGACGCCGGGAAGCGTCACCAATTCCGCCATGGTCCCCGGCACCTCGCCGTCGAACCGCTCGACGAGTTCGGAGCCCAGGCGGATCAACGAATTGGCCTTGTTGCGGTAGAAGCCGGTGGGCCGTATCAGTTCTTCCAGCTCAGTCCGGCTGGCCTGCGCGTAGTCCTGAGCGCTGCGGTATTTCGCAAACAATGCGGGCGTCGTGAGGTTCACCCGTTTATCGGTGCTCTGCGCGGACAGAATGGTCGCAACAGTCAACTCAAGCGGGTTGGTGGAATCCAGTTCGCAGTAGACATGCGGAAAAGCCGTCGCCAGCATGCGGTTCATCCGGCGGGCCCGGCGGATGAGTCCGAGCCGTGTCTCCTTATCCCACTTCGAAGATCCGGCCCACTTCGAAGATCCGGCCACTCCGGAACCAGCCGCGCCCGCCGTCACTTCTGCCAGGGTACTGACCGCCGACAGACCGGTGGCATTTCGTGATCCCGATGAGACCTCACGCCGGTTTACTTCCCGGCTATGTCCTGGTTGGTCGCGGTGTGTTTCCCCGGACTCCTGATGTTCTGCACAGTCGGTCTGCAGCGGTTGGAATCCGTGTTGCAGGGCGACCGGCCTACGGCCGCGGAGTTCGTCTCGCGGCTCGAACAACTGGCCCGTGCCGCCCGGGACGCGGCCCTGGAGGTGGCGCGCGACTGCACCGGCCCGCTTCCGCTGAAGAATTTCGCCGGCCAGATGTCGCGACCGCAGTCGCCGCCGCGGACGGTCGGCGACGAACCCGGCCTGCCTACCCGGCTCTGCGTGCAAGCCCAGCCCAATCCGCACTTTCAGCCAACCGGATACGCCAATCCTGTGTAGCGTTGGCACGTCGTCGAGACAGCCTAAGAACTCGGTAGTCAGAGATGTTGTGCGCCCTTCTGTGATCAATGAATTAAGAGGAGCAACGTGGACGAGATCCTGGCGAGGGCCGGAATCTTCCAGGGAGTCGATCCCACCGCTGTTTCCTCACTGACCAAACAGCTTCAGCCGGTGGACTTCCCGCGCGGGCACACGGTGTTCGCCGAAGGCGAGCCCGGAGATCGGCTCTACATCATTCTCAACGGCAAGGTGAAGATCGGCCGCCGCTCCCCCGACGGCAGGGAAAACCTGCTGACGATCATGGGCCCGTCGGACATGTTCGGCGAGCTGTCGATCTTCGATCCGGGCCCGCGGACGTCGAGCGCCACCACCATCACTGAAGTGCGGGCGGTCTCCATGGACCGCGACGCGCTGCGAGCGTGGATCGCCGATCGGCCCGAGATCGCCGAACAGCTGCTGCGGGTGCTGGCGCGCCGGCTACGGCGCACCAACAACAACCTCGCCGACCTGATCTTCACCGATGTGCCCGGCCGGGTCGCCAAGCAGCTGTTGCAACTGGCACAGCGCTTCGGCACGCAGGAAGGTGGCGCCATGCGGGTCACCCACGATCTGACCCAGGAGGAGATCGCGCAGCTCGTCGGGGCTTCGCGGGAGACCGTGAACAAGGCCCTGGCGGATTTCGCCCACCGCGGCTGGATCCGGCTGGAGGGCAAGAGCGTGCTGATCTGCGATTCCGAACGTCTGGCCCGCCGAGCGAGGTAAGCCGAGCGAGTATCGGCAGCGAGCGAGGTAAGCCGAGCGAGTATCGGCAGCGAGCGAGGTAAGCCGAGCGAAGCGAGGCGCAACCCGAGCGAGTATCGGCAGCGAGCCCGCTAAACGGCGCGCAGGTAGGCCAACTGCGCTCGGACCGAGGACTCCGCGGCTTTCCAGAGCGTTTCGTCGACATCGCGGTACACCTCCTCGACGACCTGACGAGCGGTCGCGTCGTCGCCGAGCACAACCAGGGCCTGCCGCACCTGCTCGAGCCGCTCCTGCCGGTGGGACAGATACATATCGGCGACCGCAGCCAGATCGGCGAGTTCAGGACCGTGGCCCGGCAGCACGGTCCGGCTGCCGAGGTCGCGCAACCGGCGCAGGGAATCCAGATAGTCGGCCAGGCTGCCGTCCTCGTCGTCGATGACGGTGGTGCCCCGGCCGAGCACCGTGTCGGCGGTCAGCACGGCATCATCGAGCACGAAGCTGACCGAGTCGGCGGTATGCCCCGGGGTGGCAAGCACCCGGATGCGCACGCCGGCCGCATCGATGATCTCCCCGTCGGTGAGATAGCCGCCGAGTCCGCGAAGAAATCCGCTTCCCACCGAGCGGACCGTCGCGCCGGTGGCATCAACGATGGCGTCGATGCCATCGGTGTGGTCGCCGTGACGGTGGCTGATCAGAACCAGGGGGATCGGGCCCAGGGCCGCCAGCCGGCCGATGTGTTCGGCGTCGTCCGGGCCGGGATCGACGACCACCATCTCGTCGCTCGCCGGTGCCCGCAGCACCCAGGTGTTTGTTCCCTCCAG
>JBAXUD010000242.1:0-5466 GCA_037129875.1 Mycobacteriaceae bacterium | reverse complement strand
GCAGGTCGTCGGCATGGGCCAGGCCCGTCGAACCGAACAGCAGCGTGCCGGCACTGAGCACTGCCGCCGTCGCGTGAAGAATTGATCGCCGCACCGCTGCCATGGTGCCCCCTTGCCTCAGTGTGTTTCGCCACCCGGTGTGTTTCGCCACCCGGTCAGTAGCGGGCGATCTGCGGGTCTTCCTCGACGCCCTCGACGATCTCCTCGAGTTGTTCGATTCTGGTTCGCGCGTAGGCCTGCTGTTCGGTGATGGTCAGCTGACCTCGCTGGCTGCCGATGAAGGTGCCGATCCACGACAGCGCCGTGGTCAGCCGGGCGCGGAAGCCGACGAGGTAGATGAGGTGCAGGAACAGCCAGGCCAGCCAGGCGATGAAGCCGCTGAACTCAATGGGGCCGACCTGAGCCACCGCCGAGTAACGCGAGACCGTCGCCATGGAGCCCTTGTCGAAGTACTTGAACGGTTCGCGCGCAGCCGGATTCGCGCCGTTCAGTTCGGCCTTGATCAGCTTGGCGGCATACCGGGCGCCCTGGATCGCGCCCTGCGCTTGACCCGGGACGCCGTCGACGGAGGCCATATCGCCCACGACGAAGACGTTCGGATGGCCCGGCACGGAGAGGTCGGGCAGGACCTTCACCCGGCCGGCACGGTCCACCTCGGCTCCGGACTGGTCGGCGATGATCTTTCCCAGTGGGCTGGCCGCAACTCCGGCTGACCACACCTTCGTCTGGCATTCGATGCGATCTTCGTGGCCGTCGCCGTACTTCACGTTTATGCCGTTGCGGTCGACGTTGGTGACCATCGCCCCAAGCTGGATCTCGACACCGAGTTTCTCGAGTCGGGCCGCGGCCTTCTTGCCGAGTTTCTCGCCCATCGGCGGCAGCACTGCGGGTGCGGCGTCGAGCAGAATGACCCGGGCCTTGGTGGAGTCGATATGGCGGAACGCGCCCTTGAGTGTGTGGTCGGCAAGCTCGGCGATCTGCCCGGCCATCTCGACGCCGGTCGGGCCGGCACCGACCACCACGAAGGTGAGCAGTTTGGCGCGGCGCTCGGGATCACTGGAGCGCTCGGCCTGTTCGAACGCGCCCAGGATGCGGCCCCGCAATTCGAGGGCGTCGTCGATGGTCTTCATGCCGGGCGCCCACTCGGCGAAATGGTCGTTGCCGAAGTAGGACTGACCCGCCCCGGCCGCGACCACCAGCGAGTCATACGGCGTGCGGTATGTGTGGCCCAGCAGCACCGAGTCGACGGTCTGGTTCACCAGATCGACGTGGGTGACTTCGCCCAGCAAAACCTGGCAGTTCTTTTGCTTGCGCGTGATCACCCGGGTCAGCGGGGCGATCTCGCCCTCGGAGATGATCCCGGTCGCCACCTGGTAGAGCAGCGGCTGGAACAGGTGGTGAGTGGTCTTGGCGATCATCTTGATGTCGACGTCGGCCCGCTTGAGCTTCTTGGCGGCATTGAGGCCACCGAAACCCGAGCCGATGATCACGACCATGTGCCTATCCGACGGGGTTGCGCCGGGATGAGTCATCTTCGCTCCTGAATTACGTCTGCGCAGTACAGTGAGGAATACCTTAGTCGCACCGTGATGGCCCGTCGTCGCACGGTCACCGTCCGACGACGGGCCGCAGGGCTGCTCCGACGTCCGCGATCGATCCCGGCCGATAGGACGGGAGGTTGAGGATCACTCCGTCGATGCCGACGTCGACGACGTGGGTCTTCACGGCCTCGGCGATCTGGTCGGGACTGCCGACCACCATGCGACCCCGCATCGCCTCGGGAACCTTGTCCTCGGTGAAGTTCGGGTCGGGTACCGCCGTCAGCAACACGCTGGTCTCCAGCGTCGACGGGTCGCGGCCGACTTCGGCGCAGCGCAGTTTGAGTGCCTCGACCTTGCCCGGCAATTCGGCGAACGATGCGATGACGTTGAGATGATCGAAGTGCCGTGCCGCCAGACCGAAGGTCTTCTTCTCCCCGCGGCCGCCGATCATCAGCGGGATGTGGTCGCGCATGCGCGGTACCGCGAACGCCGCCTCGGTGCGGTAGTACTCACCGGAGAAGGTGACGTGCTCGCCGGCGATCATCGGCATGAGGATCTGCAGGGCCTCCTCGAGCTTGGCGAAGCGGTCGGTGAAGGTGCCGAAATCGAAGCCCAGTTGGGTGTGCTCCAGTTCGAACCAGCCGGTCCCGATGCCCAGTACCGCGCGACCCTGGCTGACGACGTCGAGGGTGGTGATGATCTTGGCCAGCAGGGTGGGGTTGCGATAGGTGTTCCCGGTGACCAGAGTGCCGAGCAACACTTTCTCAGTAGCCGTGGCCAGCGCCCCGAGGGCCGTATAGGCCTCGAGCATCGGTTGGTCCGGCGTGCCGAGCATGGGCAGCTGATAGAAGTGGTCCATCACGAAGACGGCGTCGAACCCGGCCGCCTCCGCTTCCCGCGCCTGCGCGAGCACGGTGGGAAACAGCTCGGCGACCGGCGTGCCGTAGGAGAAGTTCGGGATCTGCAGAGCGAGTCGGATGGTCACGTCGCAGACAGTAACGCGCGGCCGCGCCAGCAGCAGAGGTGAAAACCGTCTCAGCTGTAAGTGAGGGCGGCACCGCGGCCGACATACAGGGTCTGGCCGGTGATATGCCGTGCTGCGGGGGTCGCCAAAAACACTGCCATGCGGGCGATTTCGGTGGCGGCCGAGGGCGGTTCGTCGGCCAGGCCGGCGTAGCCGGGTTGCGCGGGCCGGCCGCAGGCGACCGTGTTGATAGTGATCCCGCGGGCGCCGAAATGGTCGGCCTGGGATGCGGTCCAGGTGCTCAGCGCAGCCTTGGCGGCGATCTCGGGTCCAGATTCGGCTCCCGAACCGAGTGGAACCACGGCCACGATCGACCCACCCGACCGCAGGTGCTCGCTGACGGTCTGGACGGTCAGGACCGTTGAGACCACGGTGCGGTCCAAGGCGGACCGCCACACCACCGCGGTATCGGCGAGGGTGAAGGCACGCGGGTCACCGTCGATCCACGCCGGCGGCGGAACGATCACGACGGCGTCGAGGTCGTGCGGGATGCCGGCCTTGGCCTGCGCGAGGCTGGCCGGATCGGCGGGGTCACAGACCACGGCGACGGCCGCGAGATCGCGCGCCACCACATCCAGGGCGTCCGCGTCGATGCCGCTGACCAGCAGGCGATGGCCGGCGGCGCTGAAGCTCCCGGCCACGGCACCCCCCAAATCGGTGTCGACACCGGTAATCAGCACGTCCATGATCACCACCCTAGGGTGAGACGTCATGAGGGCCGACGGGGCGTCCACCGCAGCATTGCCGAGGTGGGTGTACCTGCCGGCGGTCGCCGGCGCATTGTTTCTCGCGCTTCCCCTCTTTGCGATGGCCGTCAAAGTGGACTGGACGCGGTTCGGTTCGCTGATCACCAGCCCGGCATCCCGGACTGCTCTGCTGCTCAGCCTGCGCACCGCCCTGGCCAGCACGTTGCTGTGTGTTCTGCTCGGCGTCCCGCTTGCCCTGGTGTTGGCCCGCCACCACGGGCGGGTCGCGCGCCTGGCGCGGCCGTTCATTCTGTTGCCCCTGGTGCTGCCACCGGTGGTCGGCGGCATCGCGCTGCTCTATGTATTCGGCAGGCTGGGCCTCCTGGGCCACTATCTCGAAGCGATGGGAGTGCGGGTCGCCTTCACCACGACGGCCGTGGTGCTGGCCCAGACGTTCGTATCCTTGCCGTTCCTGGTGATTGCACTGGAGGGCGCCGCCCGCACGGCCGGAACCGGCTATGACGTCGTCGCCGCCACCCTGGGGGCCCGGCCGGGCGCCGTCTTCTGGCGGGTGACCCTGCCACTGCTGGCACCAGGACTGCTCTCCGGTGCGGTGCTGGCGTTCGCCCGGGCGCTGGGGGAGTTCGGCGCCACCCTGACCTTCGCCGGATCCCGTCAGGGCGTGACCCGCACCCTTCCGCTGGAGATCTATCTGCAGCGCGAAGCCGACCCCGAAGCGGCGGTGGCGCTGTCGATCCTGCTGATCGTCGTCGCGGCCGTCGTCGTCATCGGCCTGGGATCGCGGCGCCTCAGCGGGTGGAGTCCCCAGGTGAACGCCGGTGGCTGATCTTGAGGTGTCCACCGCCGTCGCCGGGCGTGGGCTCGACGTGGCATTCGATGTGGCCGCGGGCGAGGTGCTCGCGGTCCTGGGCCCCAACGGCGCCGGCAAATCGACGACTGCGTCGGTCATCGCGGGATTGCTGCGAGGCGACCGGACTGTGGTGCGAGTCGGGAACCGCACGCTGACCCACACCGACCGCGGTGTGTTCGTCCCGGTCCACGACCGCCGCGTCGGAATGCTGTTGCAGGACCCCATGCTGTTCCCGCACTTGACCGTGATGGGCAATGTGCTGTTCGCGGCCCGCCGTGGCGGGGGGCTGCTAAGCCGCCGCGACACCCGAGCCCGTGCGGGCGCCCTGCGCTGGCTGGAGCGGGTGGGTGCCGGGGAACTGGCCGGCCGCAAACCGGGGGAGTTGTCCGGCGGTCAGGCACAACGGGTCGCGTTGGCCCGGGCGCTCGCCGCCGCCCCGGATGTGTTGCTCCTCGACGAGCCGCTGGCCGGACTCGACGTAGGGGCGGCGGCGGCCATCCGCGCCGAATTGCGAAACGTGTTCATCGAGGGCGAGCGACCGGTGCTGCTGATCACCCACGACCTGCTCGACGTCGTCGGCTTGGCGGACCGGCTCATGGTGCTCGAGGAAGGCCGCATCACCGATATCGGCGCGGTCACTGACGTCCTGGCTGCCCCGCGGAGCCGGTTCGGCGCCCGCATCACCGGTGTCAATGTGGTGCGGGGCGTGGTCGACGGCCCGGCCGTGCTGCGCACCGCAAGCCGTGCGTGGCACGGCGTCCCGGCCGTCTCGCTGGTCCGGGGTTCCGATGCGGTGGCGGTGTTCCCGCCCGCAGCCGTGGCGGTGTTCCGCGATGAGCCGCACGGAAGTCCCCGAAACAGCGTGCGCGTGCGGATCAGCGCCCTTGAGGTGGCCGGGGGCGTGGTGCGGGTGCGGGCGAGCGAGCTGACCGGGGTGGTGCCGGCCCTGGCTGCCGACGTCACCCCCGAAGCGGTTGCTGATATCGGACTATCGGTCGGTGAATGCGTGTGGTTCACAGTGAAGACCCAGGAAGTCGGTTTGCACGCAGCGTCCCGGCCCGGCGCGCCGATCGGGTGAATAAGCGATCCGACACAGCTACCACGGAACTTGCGTCACGCGTGTAACACGGTAGGTTTTTCGCCATGACGCTGTCGGACCCGACTTCACGACGCCCAGGCCTGTGGACGGCGCTGGCCGCCGCAGCCGTTGCCGGCGCCAGCGCCGTCACGATCGCACTGCCGCCGACCACGGCGACCGCCGATCCTGTGCCGCCGCCGCCCCCGACCACCGCCGTTGCGCCCCCGGCCGCTCCAGCTGCGCCCCCGGCGGATCCCAACGCTGCC
>JBAXUD010000241.1:0-5503 GCA_037129875.1 Mycobacteriaceae bacterium | reverse complement strand
TGAGGATGAACAGCGCCTCGAACATGATCGCGAAGTGGTACCAGAACGCCTTCAGCCCACTTCCGCCGAACACCGAAAGCACCTGGGCCATCCCGAACGCGAGGGTGGGGGCGCCGCCGGTGCGCGAGACGATCGACTGCTCACCGACGCTCTTGGCCGCGTCGGTGATCTCGGCGGCGGTGATCGGCGGCCCGGACAATCCCAACTGGTTGACGTAGGCGGCCGCCGTCTCGGCCGTTCTGCCGGTCTGGGCACCCGGGGCGTTGATGGCAAAGTACAAGTGCTGGTTCAGAATTGCCGCGGTGATCAACGCCATGATCGCCACGAACGACTCGGTCAGCATGCCGCCGTAGCCGATCAGCCGCATCTGGCTTTCCTTCTCCAGCAGCTTCGGTGTGGTGCCCGAGGCGATCAGCGAGTGAAAGCCCGACAGCGCCCCGCAGGCGATCGTGATGAACAGGAACGGGAACAGCGAGCCCGCAAACACCGGTCCCGCACCGGATTTGGCGAACTGGGAGATGGCCGGGGCTGCCATCACCGGCCGGACCAGCAGGATGCCGACGGCCAACAGGGCGATGGTGCCGACCTTCATGAACGTCGACAGATAGTCGCGCGGCGCCAGCAGCAGCCACACCGGCAGCACCGAGGCAGCCAGACCGTAGAGGATCAGGCACCACGAGAGGGTGACCTTGGACAGGGTGAACCAGTGGGTGCCCCACCCGGTGTGGTCGATCCAGCCGCCGGCCACCACCGCCAGCAGGAGCAGCACCACCCCGATCAGCGACACCTCCGAGACTCGGCCCGGGCGCAGGTAGCGCAGGTACAGGCCGATGAAGATGGCGATCGGGATGGTCATGGCGATCGAGAAGACGCCCCAGGGACTTTCGGCCAGTGCGTTGACCACCACCAGGCCCAGCACCGCCAGCAGGATCACCATGATCACCAGCACGCCGACGATCGCCGCCGTCCCGCCGATCGCACCGAGTTCGTCGCGCGCCATCTGGCCCAGCGAGCGTCCGCGCCGCCGCGTCGAGATGGCCAGCACCAGATAGTCCTGCACGCAGCCCGCCATCACCGCGCCGACGATGATCCAAATGGTTCCCGGCAGATAACCCATCTGCATGGCCAGCACCGGACCCACCAGCGGTCCGGCCCCCGCGATCGCCGCGAAGTGATGCCCGAACAACACCCGCCGGTCGGTGGGCATGTAGTCGGTGCCGTTCTCGTAGATCTCGGCCGGGGTGGCGTGGTCGTCGCGCGGTCGGACGATCTTCATCTCGATCAGCCGTGCATAGAACCGGAACCCGATGACGTAGGTGCAGATCGCCGCGACGACGAACCACACCGCGCTCACGTTCTCCCCGCGCAGGAACGCGATGACCGCCCAGGCGACGGCGCCCAGCACGGCGACGGCGCCGAAGGCCAGCCGGTGCCGGACGGTGATCGGGGAGCGGTCGATGACCGCCACCGGCGGCAGGTCTTCGTCGGTGCGGACGAACGTGACGTCGCCGCGGACCTCCTCGATGCGGTCCGGCGGCGCGGCGGGCGCTGACCCCACGATGGTCCCTCCTCGAATCTGCGGTGTTCGCTCGGTGCGATCCTCGCACGGGGGAGTCCTCCCCTGCCGATATCCACCGGTTGGGGGATGCGCGCTCGCCGAATCCCGGCAGGCTCTATTGACTCACTACCGAGGAGGTGCGCGATGCCGGCATGGCGACTGCGCGACTATCACGACGAGGACCTGGATCAGGCCATCAGCGTGTGGGATCAGAGCCGCGGCCCCGGTTCGGCCGAACCGGTGTTCAGCGTGGCCGAGGTGATGGCCGCAGCCCGGGCCGGCGAACCTGCGGTGGTGGCCGAAGTGGGCGGCGAAGTGGTCGGCATGGCGGTGGCGCAGACCCAAGGGGAGCGGGCGTGGATTCTGCTGATTGCCCTGGCCGCCCGGTGGCGGGGCCGGGGTGTGGGCTCGGCACTGCTGTCCGACCTGGAGCGCCGCCTTCGGTCGGCGGGAGTGCGGCGCATCTGCGCGGTGATGCCTGAGGGCGCGACCGGCGCTGCGGCACTGGAGAATTCGGGCTACGCCCGCCGGGACCGGCTGGTGTACTACGAGATGATCGAGCACCTCGGCCCCGACCAGGCCAACCTGCTCGAGGAACTCGGCGGCCAGATCGTGGCGCCCGGGCTGTGGGGCGATCTGGCCGGGATGGAGTACGAGAAGCAGATCATCGAACGGCGCATCGTGGACCCGTTGGGTCACCCGGAGGTCGCGGAGCGCTACGGCGTCAGCCCGCCCAAGGCCGTCATTCTCTTCGGGCCGCCGGGAACCGGGAAAACCAGCTTCGCCAAAGCGATTTCGTCGCGGCTGGGCTGGCCGTTCGTCGAACTGTTCCCGTCGCGGCTGGCGGCCACCGGAACCGGCGGGCTGGCCGCCTCGCTGCGGGAGGCGTTCGCCGACCTCGCCGACCTCGATGAACTGGTGCTGTTCATCGACGAGGTGGAGGAGATCGCCACCGCACGATCGGGGGCGTCCACCGCGGAACTGGGCGTCACCAACGAACTGCTGAAGCTCATCCCAGCTTTCCGGCAGCACGACAGCCGCCTGCTGGTGTGCGCCACCAATGCGGTTCACTCGCTGGATTCGGCGTTCCTGCGGCCCGGCCGCTTCGACTACGTCATTCCGGTCGGGCCGCCCGACCAGCCGGCCCGCCGGGCGGTCTGGCAGCGCTACCTCGGCACCATCAACGGCGGTGTCGACGTCGACCGCCTCGTCACCGCCTCGGAACTGTTCACCCCGGCCGACATCGAGTTCGCCGCCCGCAAGGGGGCACAGGCCGCCTTCGAGCGCGAGATGCGCGACGGTCGGGGTCTGCCGGCCGTCACCGAGGACTTTCTGACGGCGATCGGCGAGATCCGGCCCACCCTCACCGCGGCCATGCTGGCGGAGTTCGACCGCGGCAAGACGGAATTCGCTCGTCTGTAGTCGCGAACGTGGTTACGCGAATCCCGCAGGTGGTACAACAGAACGCATGCCAGAGACCCGGCGCACCACGCAGCCGCCCGAACCCGATCCCACCACGGGCCGCGCCTGGACCTTTCTGACCAACCACGCCCACGTGCTGCTCTGCCTGGCTCGCGGGGAAGCATTGACCGCCCGGGAGCTCGGGCTGCGCATCGGGATCACCGAACGCGCCGTCCAGGTGATCCTCGCCGACCTCACCGGCGGCGGCTACCTCATCAAGGAGAAGGTGGGCCGGCGCAACCTGTATACGGTGAATCCGAAGGGGCGTCTTCGTCATCCGCTGGAGGCGCACCACACCATCGGTGAATTGATCACCGCGCTGGACTAGCACCGGCCGATCCACAAGGAGACCCCCATGCCGATCGCACTCACCGACGACCACCGCGAACTCGGCGACGTCGCCCGTTCATTCCTCACCGCCCAGAAAGCCCGTTGGGCGGCGCGCGAACTGCTTGACGCCGACGAGGAGACCCGTCCGCCGTTCTGGCGGGAGCTCGCTGACCTGGGGTGGCTGGGCCTGCACGTCGACGAGTCCTACGGCGGTTCGAGTTTCGGGCTGCCGGAGCTGGTTGTGGTGATCGACGAGCTGGGTCGGGCGGTCGCCCCGGGGCCCTTCGTGCCGACCGTGGTGACTTCGGCGGTACTGGCCGCAGCCGGAACCGAGGAGCAGAAGGCCCGATTGCTGCCCGGGTTGGCCGACGGAACACTGACTGGCGCAGTCGGTTTTGGCGGAAGTCTGGCCGTCTCCGGCGGGTCGGTCAGCGGAGACGCGGGAGTGGTGCTGGGCGCCGGCCTTGCCGACGTGTTGCTGCTGGCCGCCGGTGACGACGTCGTGCTGGTGGAGCGCGGCGCCGACGGGGTCGAGGTGGAGGTTCCCGGAAACCTGGACCGCACCCGTCGCTCCGGTCGGGTGAGGCTGGCCGGCGCCCCCGCCGAAGTGCTTACCGGAGCGCGGGGCATCGCGCTGGCCTACGCCCGCACCCTGTTCTCCGCCGAGGCCGTCGGCGGTGCATCGGACTGCGTGGATGCCGCGGTCGAGTACGCAGGAGTTCGTGAGCAGTTCGGCCGGACCATCGCCACCTTCCAGGCTGTCAAGCACCACTGCGCGAACATGCTGGTGGCCTCGGAGTCCGCGGTGGCGACGGTGTGGGACGCAGCGCGGGCGGCAGCGGAAGGCGGCGACCAGTTCCGGCTCATCGCCGCGGCCGCCGCCGCGCTGGCCTTGCCGGCCTACGTACGCAATGCCGAACTCAACATCCAGGTGCATGGCGGCATCGGTTTCACCTGGGAGCACGACGCACACCTGCACCTGCGCCGCGCGCTGACCGTGCAGGCCCTGCTCGGCGGCGATGGTCCGGCCACCGATGTCTTCGACCTCACGGCCGCGGGGCACTCCCGCGCCAACAGCCTGGACCTGCCACCGGAGGCCGAGGAGTTGCGCGCCGAGATCCGCGCCGAGGCCCAGCGCCTCACCGCCCTTGATGAGAAGGCGCAACTCGACGAGCTGATCGCCACCGGTTACGTCATGCCGCACTGGCCCAAGCCGTGGGGCCGGGCCGCCGGGGCGGTGGAGCAACTTCTGGTGGAGGAGGAGTTCAGCGCCGCGGGTGTCAAACGTCCCGACTACGGCATCACCGGCTGGGTGATCCTCACCCTCATCCAGCACGGAACACCCTCGCAGATCGAGCGTTTCGTGGAGAAGGCGCTGCGCAAGGACGAGATCTGGTGCCAACTGTTCTCCGAACCGTCGGCGGGATCCGACGCCGCCGCTGTCAAGACGCGGGCCACTCGCGTCGACGGCGGCTGGATCATCAACGGGCAGAAGGTGTGGACCTCCGGTGCCCATTACTGCAAGCGCGGATTGGCAACGGTGCGAACCGATTTCGACGCACCCAAGCATGCCGGCATCACCATGGTGATCCTCGATATGAACGCTCCCGGCGTCGAGGTGCGGCCGCTGCGCCAGATCACCGGCGGCAAGGAGTTCAACGAGGTGTTCTTCAACGACGTCTTCGTGCCCGACGAGGACGTCGTCGGTGAACCCAACGCCGGCTGGACAGTCGCGCGGGCCACCCTGGGCAACGAGCGGGTGAGCATCGGCGGGGGAGCCGGCGGCATCGCCCCGGCCTCGGCCTGGCTGCTGCACCTGGCGCAGACCCACGGCGATCGGATGGCCGGAGCGGTGCAACGGGTGGGCCGTTTCCTGTCCGAGGACCACGCGCTGCGGCTGCTCAATCTGCGCCGCGCCGCCCGCAGCATCGAAGGTGCCGGCCCCGGCCCCGAAGGCAATATCACCAAACTCAAACTCGCCGAACACTTCGGCGAGCAGGGGGCGATCGCCGCCGCGCTCGTCGGCCCCGAACTGGCCCTGGAAGACGGCGAGGGGGCACTGGCCGCCCGGGCCGCGATGGGCGCGCGCGGTATGGCGATCGCCGGCGGCACATCGGAGGTGGCCCGCAACCAGATCGCCGAGCGCATCCTCGG
>JBAXUD010000240.1:0-5507 GCA_037129875.1 Mycobacteriaceae bacterium | reverse complement strand
CTTCATGTACTTCGCCCCCGGAGCCACCCACGCGCCCCACCACGTTCCGGCCGAGTGGTCGGACAAGTACCGCGGACACTTCGACGGGGGCTGGGATGCGTTGCGGGAACAAATCTTCGAACGCCAGAAGAAACTGGGCGTGATCCCGGAAAGCGCCGAACTCACCAAGCGCCACGACGAGATACCGGCGTGGGACGACATGCCAGACGAACTCAAGCCGGTGCTGGCGCGGCAGATGGAGATCTACGCGGGCTTCCTCGAGCAGACAGACCACGAGGTGGGCCGACTGATCGACGCGATTGCCGACCTCGGCGTGCTGGACGACACCCTGGTGTACTACATCATCGGCGACAACGGGGCCTCGGCAGAGGGCACCCCGAACGGGTGCTTCAACGAAATGTGCACCCTCAACGGCATGGGCGGCATCGAGACCCCCGAATTCCTGATCTCCAAGATCGACGTCTTCGGCACCCCGGATGCCTATAACCACTACGCGGTGGGCTGGGCTCATGCGTTGTGCACGCCCTACCAGTGGACCAAGCAGGTCGCCTCGCACTGGGGCGGCACCCGCAACGGGACGATCGTGCACTGGCCCGCAGGGCTGGCCGACAAGGGCAGCGCCAGAAGCCAGTTCCATCACGTCATCGACGTCGCGCCGACCATCCTGGAGGCAGCCGGCATTCCGGCCCCGTTGTATGTCAACGGGATTCAGCAGGCGCCGCTGGAGGGATTGAGCATGCTTCCCACGCTGCGCGATGCCAAGGCTCCGGATTCGCACTCGGTGCAGTACTTCGAGATGATGGGCAACCGGGGCATCTACCACCAGGGCTGGACGGCCTGTACCAAGCACCGCACCCCATGGAAGGCCGACACCCCTCCGCCCTTCGATGCGGACGTGTGGGAGCTCTACGCACCCGACGACTGGACCCAGTCGCGCAACCTGGTCGCCGAGCAACCGGAGAAACTCGCTGAGCTGCAACGACTTTGGCTCATCGAAGCGGTCAAGTACAACGTGGTTCCGCTGGACGACCGCGGTTTCGAGCGGATCAACCCCGACATCGCCGGGCGGCCGCAGTTGATTCGCGGCAACAGTCAGCTGCTGTTCCCCGGCATGCGGGTGAGTGAGGGCTCGACGATCAGCATCAAGAACAAGTCCCACCAGGTGACCGCCGAACTCACGGTTCCCGACGGTGGCGCCGCCGGTGTGATCGTCACCCAGGGCGGTCAGGTCGGCGGCTGGTCGCTCTACGTCCACGACGGCCGGCTGAAGTACTGCTACAACTTCTTCGGCATCCAGTACTTTCTCATCGCCGCCGACACCCCCCTGCCCGCGGGCAAGCATCAGGTCCGCATGGAGTTCGCCTACGACGGCGGCGGACTGGCCAAGGGCGGCACCGTCACGCTCTACTACGACGGCAAGTCGGTCGGCAGTGGCCGGGTGGATATGACCATCCCGATGGGCTACTCCGCCGACGAGGCCTGCGACGTCGGGTGCGACACCGGATCGCCGGCTTCACCCGACTACGGCCCGAGCGGCAACCGCTTCACCGGAAAGATCGACTGGGTGCAGATCGACATCGGCGAGGACAGCCACGACCACCTCATCACACCGCAGGACCGGCTGAACCTGGCGATGGGGAAGCAATAGATTCCCGCAACCAGCGCGGCGTGATGAACACACCCTCGGCTTCCACCGTGACCCCGTCGGCGTCGGCGATGGTCCCGGTGCAGTACGTCTTGACACCCTCGCTGCGGGTGCGGACGGCCTCGGCACGCAACGGCCCCAGCGGGGTGGCGCGCAGATAGCGCATCGTGATGCTGCCGGTGAACCGTGGCTTCTGGTCGGGGCTGGCCGCCTCGCCCAGCAGGTGGTCGAGGATCAGCGCCGACACCCCGCCGTGCACGTGTCCCGGGGGCCCCTCGTAGGCGGCACCCAGAGTGAATTCGGCCCACACCGCGCCCGATTCGTCACGTTGCGTCACCAGCGGCGGTGCCAGGGCGTTGCGGATCCCGATGACCGCGTTGCCCCAGCTGAGGCCCCGGCCCTCGGCGCTCACCCGGACACCGAACGAGCCGTCGATCTGCCGCTCGCGCAGCCGGGTCACCGCGGTGTCGATAGCCCGTTTCACCTCCGCGACGGTGTCGGCGTCGGCCTCGGTGCGGATGGTGGCGTCCACCAGTGCGCGCACCGACTCGGCCAGCGGCTCATAGATGCCGCGCAGACGGGCGACGTCCTCCTCAGACCAGTCCTCGACGGTGAACTCCAGCACCCCTGCATCTAACCTGAGCTCATGCCGGACTGGGTGCGCCACGCAATCTGGTGGCAGGTTTACCCGCTGGGGTTCGTCGGCGCCTTCCCCGCGACCGAATCGCCCGGCCCGGGCGAGCATCGGCTCACGCGTCTGGTCGACTGGCTCGACCACGCCATCGACCTCGGCGCCTCCGGGATCGCGCTGGGTCCGGTGTTCGCCTCGCGCACACACGGCTACGACACCACCGACCACTACCGGATCGACCCGAGGCTGGGCGACGACGGCGATTTCGACCGCCTCGTCGGCGAGGCCCACCGGCGCGGATTGCGGGTGCTGCTCGACGGCGTGTTCAACCACGTGGGAACCGACTTCCCGCGCTACCTCGACGCCGTCGAACGCCAGGACCCCGAGGCCGCGTCCTGGTTCCGCGGCCGGCCGGGGCGGTTGCACACCTTCGAAGGCCACGGCGAGTTGATCACGCTGAACCACGGCAGCGCCGCCGTCGTCGACTACACCGTCGACGTGATGTCGCACTGGCTGGACCGCGGAGCCGACGGCTGGCGTCTCGACGCGGCTTACGCGGTCCCGGAATCATTCTGGGCGAAGGTCATCCCCCGGGTCCGCGCCAACCACCCCGATGCCTGGTTCGTCGCCGAGGTCATCCACGGCGACTATAGCGCTTTCGTCGCGGCATCAGGTGTGGACTCGGTGACCCAGTACGAGTTGTGGAAGGCGATCTGGAGCAGCCTCAACGACGGCAACTTCCATGAACTGGACTGGGCGCTGCAGCGCCACAACGCCTTTCAGGATACCTTCGCCCCGCTGACATTCGTCGGCAACCATGACGTCACCCGCATCGCCAGCAAGCTGGAGCGGCCCGAGCACCTCGGGCACGCACTGGTGCTGCTGTTCACCACCGGCGGGGTGCCGTCGATCTACGCCGGCGACGAACTGGGACACCGCGGAATCAAGGAGGACAGGGCGGGCGGCGACGATGCCGTTCGGCCCGAGTTCACCACGCCCCCAACCGGAGTCGACGGCGATGCCGGCGACATTCTCAATCTGCATCGCTACCTCATCGGCCTGCGCCGCCGGCATCAATGGCTCCACGAGGCGCGCACCTCGGCGCTGCATCTGGAGAACCGCTGCTATGTCTTCCAGACCCGGAGCGGCGACGACTCGTTGATCGTCGCACTCAACCTCGACGACGCCGCGGCGGCGCTGCCGGTGGCGGAGTTGACCGGCCGGCCGGCGGAAGTGCTGGCCGGTGCCGGTGCGCCACCGCAGGAGGAGGTCAGCCACACCGCGATCGCCCCCGGAGGCTGGCTGATCCTGCGGCCCCGCTGATCGTCGCCAGCGTGCGCCGGGCGGGTTCTCACCGACCGCACAGCATGTCCCCCGGCGGGGCAGCTCCGGTCAGCAGGTACTGGTCAACCGCGGCGGCGACGCAGGCAGACCCACCGGGGTAAACGGCGTGGACGTCATGGTCGACTTCGATCAGCACCGAGGACGTCAACTGATCTGCCAACTGCCGGGACCACTCAGTCGGTGTCGCGGCGTCACGGAGCGCACTGATGATCAGGATTGGCGGGGCGCCCGGTGCTGACACCGGCTGCGGACCGATGGGTGAATGTTCGGGAAAGGTGTTGCACCGCAGCCCGCCCCAGGCGTTGGGCGCTCCGAAGATCGGCGCGTCCCGGTTCCAGGCAGCGGCCAGTGCCGCCGTGCCGACAACATCCGGCGTCGGCGTCGAGTCGAAACAGTTGATGGCGTAAAGCGCGTTGAGGAAGTTGCTCGGTTCATCAGGGCTCTGCTCGCCGTAATTGCCGCCGATCTCGCGCAGGGCTGCGCCGTCACCCGCCATACCGGCCGCCAGGGCCGGGGCCAGTTGGGGGAAGTATTCGTCCGGGTTGTACATCGCCGTGGTGAGCGCCGACATCGCATCCGCCCGGGTCAGTGTCTCCGGGGTTACGCGATTCACCGGCAGGGTCAGCAGAAAAGCCTTGAGCGAGCGGGTTGCGGCGTCCTGCCCGGGCGGTAGTGGGCAACCCTCGACCGTGGCACAGAAGTCGAAGAACCGCCGCAGCGCTGTCTCAAGTCCTTGGGACTGTCCGTAATTGAACTCGCTGATGCTCAGAGCCGGGTTGATCACGCTGTCCAGCACGATTCGCCCGACTCTGTCGGTGAACATGTCGGCGTAAATCGCCCCAAGTTTGGTGCCGTACGACCAGCCCAGGTAGGAGAGCTTCTCCTCGCCCAGTGCCGCGCGTATCTGATCGAGATCACCGGCGGCGTTGCGCGTGCCGACGTAGGGCAGCAGTTGCGGGTTGCCGTTGGCACAGCCCCGACCGAAGCTCGCCGCCGTCTGGGCGAAGGCCGTCGACTTCGGCGCCAGCGGATCGAACTCCCAACCGACTGAGGACAATTCATCCGAGTACCCTTCCATCTGCTCGCCGGTGAAACACCACAGCGGACTGCTTCGTCCGACCCCGCGCGGGTCGAAGCCGACGATGTCGTACCGGGCCGCAACTTCGGGTGTGGACAGTGCGTTGCCGGCGAACACCTCCTCCACTCCGGACAGGCCGGGGCCGCCCGGTTCGATCACCAGCGAGCCGATCCGGGCGGACGGGTCGGTGGCGGGCCGGCGGGCCAGGGCCAGTGAGATCTGTCCCACTTCCGGCGCCGCCGGGTCGATGAGGACCGGCAGTTCAGCGCACTCCACCCCGTCGTGACCCGGGCAGGGCCGCCATTGCAACGCCGGGGCCGACTGCGGGCTGCCGGCAACGGGAGAGCTGAGGATGGTGGCGGACACCCACGTGATCAGGACAACACCTGTCACCTTCAGGCGTCGGGCGATCGGACGGACGCGACGAATCCTGTGCATCGGAAAATCATGGTGCAAACCCCACGCAATTGCGTCCGGACTGCCAAATCGTCGTGGCCTGGGCCCCGATCAACGCGGCAACGGGATGCCCTGGGAGTGGGTGAACACGCCCCCCGGGTCCCACCTCGCCTTGACGCCCTCGAGTCGCACCAGATTGTCGCCGTAGTACCCGCTCGCCCAGCCCTGGAGGTCTGGGTCCGGAAAGTTCTGGTAGGAGCGGCCGGTGGTGTGCGGGAGCAGCACCTCCCACAGCTCCTCCATCCACTCGCGCATGTCGGGAGGAACGGGGGTGAACGGCTTAGCGGGGTCCGGCGGGGTGCGCCACCCGGAGGACATTTCGATCAGCATGCGGGCCGGCCGGTGGACGTATG
>JBAXUD010000024.1:0-15811 GCA_037129875.1 Mycobacteriaceae bacterium | reverse complement strand
TTGCCCACCCAGTCGACCGGCTCGGTGATGCCGAGATGATCGATGACTTCGCCGGCGGCGTGCGCGCAGTCGTCGAGGGTGAAGTCACGATGGATGGCATCGCTGCGCCCATATCCGGGGCCATCGATGATCACCAATCGCCGATGCGCACCAAGGGAATCCACCAGTGGGCCCCAACTGCGGGAGTCGACCCACAGGCTGTGCCACAGCAGTGCCGGCGGTCCCGAGCCGACCTGCCTGACGTTGAGCCGCCCCAGGGACGTGGGCACCAGGCTGGAGTCAGAAGAAGTGTGCGTAACCATGACGCCTCCATGAATTACTTCGGAAACCGAAACTTCGGTACCCGTAGTATTATGCGTCGACATGGCTACGTCAAGGGACCTGCCCACCGATCGACTGGCCATCGGCCAGCTGCTCATTCGGCTCGTGCGTGAATTCCGACGCGAATTGTCCGCGCCCGCCGCCGCTGCGGGGTACGGCGATATCCGCGACCCGCACCTGCAGATCTTCGGAGCGATCGGCGTGGGTGGCGTGCGGCTTACCGAGGTGGCCGCCCGCGCGCAACTGAGCCTGGCCGCCACCTCAGAGCTCATCAACGACCTCCAAGAGCTCGGCTATCTGCAGCGTCGGCAAGATCCTCGCGACGGACGCGCCAAGCTCATCTGCCTTACCGAACGGGGACGTGCCGTGATGGCCCATGCCGGTGGCCGCGTGGCCACGATCGAAGCGCAGTGGTCGACCGTCGTCGGTACGCGGTCCTTCGACCAGATGTGCGCCACCATGCAACGGCTGCTCGATCATCTGGATACCGACGAGGCGCACCGATGACTTCTGATCCTGCGGCGGCGTGGACTGCGTCGTCGACGTGGACGCATCGGCCACTAGCCGATGATTCGAAGCCCCGGCCCTCGCCATCGTGAACGGAATCAATTGCCAACCAGACATGTAGATCCCTCCTCGATCCGATTCGTCGGATGGCCGCCAACTGATGCGATAGACATGTGCCGGTGAAGATCGACGGATCGGTGGCGGTGGTCACCGGAGCTGGCTCGGGCATCGGCAGGTCCATTGCGGCAGGGCTGGCGTCGGCCGGCGCCGCCGTGGTGGCCGGCGACGTCGACGCAGTGTCGGCCGCCGAGACCGCGGCGATGATCGGTGGTGTCGCGGCTGTCGCTGACGCCTCGAGCACGGACGGTATCGCGACCCTGCTCGACACCGCACGCCGGACGTTCGGCCCGGTGGACATCTACGTCGCCAATGCCGGCATCGGCGGCCAGCCCGGCCTCGGTGACGATGAAGCCGCCTGGGACCGGATCATCGACGTCAACCTGCGCGCCCACATCCGCGCAGCCAAAGCTCTTGTGCCGGAGTGGCTTGAGCGTGCCAGTGGGCATTTCGTCGCCGTCGCCTCGGCCGCGGGCTTGCTGACCCAGCTCGGTGCGGCGCCCTACAGCGTGACCAAGCACGCCGCTGTCGGGTTCGCCGAGTGGTTGGCAATCAATTACGGCGACAAGGGGATCGGTGTGAGCTGCGTATGCCCGATGGGTGTGGATACCCCACTGCTGCGCGGGATGTTCGACTCGCCGGAGGCGCAGATGCGGGCGGCTGGCGCAGCCGTCGCCGGTGCCGGTGCGGTGATCGGTCCGGAGGCGGTGGCCACCCTGGTGGTCCAGGCCATCACAGACGAGACGTTCCTGGTGCTGCCGCATCCGGAGGTGCTGACCATGTATCGGCAGAAGGGCGCCGACTACGACCGGTGGATCGCCGGGATGCGCCGCTACCAACGCACCTTGGGGTAGCCGGGTGATGCCGCCACACCTCCGCCAGTGCGATGGCATCGGCGATCTGTCCCCGTAGCGACGACGGCCGACGGCGCATCATGATGCAGGTGAGTGATGCTACGATGTCGTCGTGCGCACGACGCTGAATATCTCCGACGACCTGCTGGCCGAAGCGAAGGTGCTTGCCGTCCGAACGCACCGCTCGATTGGCGCGGTGGTAGACGACGCGCTGCGTGTGCTGCTGAGGCGTGACGAGCCGGATGCTGCGGCCTCGACGTGGACTTTCCCCACCAACGGCGCTGGAGGCCTTCAGCCCGGAGTGAATCTCGATGACAGCGAAGCCCTCGCCGACCTGCTGGGTGACAATGCTTTGCCCTGACGTGAACATCCTGCTCTATGCCTTCCGCCGCGACAGCACCGATCACTCCCGATACGCGCAGTGGTTGCAGCTCGCCATGACCGGGCACCAACCCGTCGGTGTCAGCGAGCTCGTGCTGTCCGGGGTGGTCCGGCTGGCCACCAATCACCGGGTTTATCGCCAGCCGAGCACCACGGCGGAGGCGCTGAACTTTTGCCGCGCGGTGCGCTCCGCGCCGGCCGCCGTCCCGTTGCGGCCGGGCGGGAGGCATTGGGAGATCTTCTCCCAACTATGCCAAGCCGTGTCGGCCACGGCCAACGACGTGCCCGATGCTTACCACGCGGCGCTGGCCGTCGAGAATGGCGCCACCTGGATCACCAACGATCGTGGCTACGCCAGGTTCCCAAACATCCGGTGGCGCAGCCCCTTCGACGAAGGTTGACGGGCAGCAGGTGGTGCCGCGTTGGACGTCACCATCCGCTCATAGCCCCGGCCGGTCCAGCAGATGACAATTCACGGAAGTGACTTGCGGGCATAGCCTTCCGGAAACACGACCGGGGGACACTGCGGGTTCGCGACCGGTAAGCAACAGACGACCCCCGCAGGAGGAATAAATGACCGATGTCATCAACACCTTGGGCGCTGATACTTCGGCCGACGAGGGGGGCGCCGACGTCCCGCATGAGCGCAGCCGAACGGGTTTGTCGGCCGACGCGCTGCGCCGGGCGGTCAGCGATCACCTGCTCTACTCGATCGCGCGCCCAACATCCACACTGACCGCCGACCACTACTACCGCGCGCTGGCGTTGGCGGTGCGCGACCGGATGCAGCAGCGCTGGATGGCCACCACCGAGGACTGGCTCGACTCACCTGCCAAAGTCACGTGCTACTTGTCGGCTGAGTTCCTGATGGGCCCGCAGTTGGGCAACAACCTGCTCAATCTGGGTATTGAGACCCCGGCTCGAGACGCGATGGCGTTGCTGGGCCAGGACCTCGACGTGATCATGGACTGCGAGGAGGAACCGGGTCTGGGAAACGGCGGCCTGGGCAGGCTGGCCGCCTGCTATCTGGACTCGATGGCCACCCTGGAGCGTCCGTCGATCGGCTACGGAATCCGTTACGAGTATGGCATTTTCGATCAGGAGATCCAGAACGGGTGGCAGGTCGAGAAGACCGACAACTGGTTGGTGGCCGGCAACCCGTGGGAGATCGACAAGCCCGACGCCAGCTACATCGTCAACTGGGGTGGGCACACCGAACCGTATGAGGATGTGGCAGGCCATCACCGGGTGCGCTGGATTCCCCGGCAGGTCGTCAAGGGCGTGTCTTATGACACCCCGATCCAGGGTTATGGCGTGAACACCTGCAACACGCTGACCCTGTGGAGCGCCCGCTCGGTGGAGTCCTTCGCGCTCGAGGCATTCAACACCGGGGACTTCTACAAGGCCGTCGAAGACGAGGTGGTGGCCGAGAAGGTGTCAAAGGTGCTTTACCCGAACGACGAGCCCGAAGCCGGCAAGCGGCTTCGGCTACAGCAGCAGTACTTCTTCGTCTCCTGCTCCCTGCAGGACATCCTGCGCATCCACCTGGAGCGGGCCCGGCTGCCACTGCAGGCCCTGCCAAAGAAGTGGGCCATCCAACTCAACGACACCCACCCTTCGATCGCGGTGGCCGAACTCATGCGCCTGCTGATCGACGAGCATCACCTGGACTGGGACGAAGCCTGGGCGATCACCGTGCCCACGTTCGGCTACACCAACCACACCCTGCTTCCCGAAGCGCTGGAAACCTGGCCGCTGTCGATCTTCGGCGACTCGCTGCCACGGCACCTGGACATCATCTGCGAGATCAACGACCGATTCCTCGAGGAGGTGCGCACGAAGTTCCCCGGCGACGAGGACCGCGTGTCCCGGATGTCGCTGATCGGCGAGGACCACGGCAAGTGCGTGCGGATGGCACACCTGGCCACCGTCGGCAGCCACGCCATCAACGGCGTGGCCGCGTTGCACTCCACACTGCTGAAAGCCAGCGTGCTCAAGGACTTCTACGAGATGTGGCCAGAGAGGTTCGGCAACGTCACCAACGGGGTGACGCCCAGGCGGTTCCTGGCGCTGTCCAACCCGGGGCTGCGGAGGTTGCTCGACGAGTGCATCGGTGACGGCTGGCTCACTGACTTGGGTCAGTTGCGCCGGCTGGAAACCTTCGTCGATGACCCGGAGTTCCGGCGGCGATGGCGAGAAGTGAAGCGTGCCAACAAGTCCCGTCTGGCTGAGTACATCCATTCCACGACGGGAATCGAACTGGATCCGAGGTGGATGTTCGATATCCAGGTCAAGCGAATCCACGAGTACAAACGCCAGCACCTCAATGCGCTGCACATCATCACCTTGTACAACCGGCTCAAGCAGAATCCCGGCCTGGCCATCGCCCCGCGCGCCTTCATCTTCGGCGGCAAAGCGGCGCCCGGCTACTTCATGGCCAAGCGGATGATCCGGCTCATCACGGCCGTCGGAGCCACCGTGAACAACGATCCCGACACCAACCGGTTCATGCGCGTGGTGTTTCTGCCCAACTTCAACGTGCAGAACGCCCACCTGATCTACCCGGCCGCGAACCTCTCTGAGCAGATCTCGACGGCCGGTAAGGAGGCATCAGGCACCGGGAACATGAAGTTCATGATCAACGGTGCGTTGACAATCGGCACGCTCGATGGCGCCAATGTCGAGATCCGCGAAGAGGCGGGGGCGGAAAACTTCTTCCTATTCGGACTCACCGTCGAGGAAGTCGACAGGCTCCATGCAGACGGATACCGCCCAGCCGACTACATCGAACGCGATCCGGAGTTAGCCGACGCGTTGGAGTCAATCGTGTCAGGGACCTTCACCCACGGCGACACCGATGTCCTGCGTCCATTGGTGGACAACCTGATCCATCACGACCCCTTCCTTGTGATGGCCGACTACCGCACCTACGTCGACTGTCAGGCCAAGGTCAGCGCCGCCTGGCAACATCCAGACACGTGGTCGCACATGTCAATCCTCAATACCGCCCGCAGTGGCAAGTTCTCCTCGGACCGGTCCATCGCCAACTACTGCGACGACATCTGGGACGTGTCCGCGATGCCGGTTGAGCTTTAGCGTCGAAAGTCTGAACTGAAAACCGCAGCCGCTCAAGGTTTTGCTTCTTCCCCACCCCGAGGTGCTGACCATGTATCGGCAGAAGGGCGCCGACTACGACCGGTGGATCGCCGGGATGCGCCGCTACCAACGCACCTTGGGGTAGCCGGGTGATGCCGCCACACCTCCGCCAGTGCGATGGCATCGGCGATCTGTCCCCGTAGCGACGACGGCCGACGGCGCATCATGATGCAGGTGAGTGATGCTACGATGTCGTCGTGCGCACGACGCTGAATATCTCCGACGACCTGCTGGCCGAAGCGAAGGTGCTTGCCGTCCGAACGCACCGCTCGATTGGCGCGGTGGTAGACGACGCGCTGCGTGTGCTGCTGAGGCGTGACGAGCCGGATGCTGCGGCCTCGACGTGGACTTTCCCCACCAACGGCGCTGGAGGCCTTCAGCCCGGAGTGAATCTCGATGACAGCGAAGCCCTCGCCGACCTGCTGGGTGACAATGCTTTGCCCTGACGTGAACATCCTGCTCTATGCCTTCCGCCGCGACAGCACCGATCACTCCCGATACGCGCAGTGGTTGCAGCTCGCCATGACCGGGCACCAACCCGTCGGTGTCAGCGAGCTCGTGCTGTCCGGGGTGGTCCGGCTGGCCACCAATCACCGGGTTTATCGCCAGCCGAGCACCACGGCGGAGGCGCTGAACTTTTGCCGCGCGGTGCGCTCCGCGCCGGCCGCCGTCCCGTTGCGGCCGGGCGGGAGGCATTGGGAGATCTTCTCCCAACTATGCCAAGCCGTGTCGGCCACGGCCAACGACGTGCCCGATGCTTACCACGCGGCGCTGGCCGTCGAGAATGGCGCCACCTGGATCACCAACGATCGTGGCTACGCCAGGTTCCCAAACATCCGGTGGCGCAGCCCCTTCGACGAAGGTTGACGGGCAGCAGGTGGTGCCGCGTTGGACGTCACCATCCGCTCATAGCCCCGGCCGGTCCAGCAGATGACAATTCACGGAAGTGACTTGCGGGCATAGCCTTCCGGAAACACGACCGGGGGACACTGCGGGTTCGCGACCGGTAAGCAACAGACGACCCCCGCAGGAGGAATAAATGACCGATGTCATCAACACCTTGGGCGCTGATACTTCGGCCGACGAGGGGGGCGCCGACGTCCCGCATGAGCGCAGCCGAACGGGTTTGTCGGCCGACGCGCTGCGCCGGGCGGTCAGCGATCACCTGCTCTACTCGATCGCGCGCCCAACATCCACACTGACCGCCGACCACTACTACCGCGCGCTGGCGTTGGCGGTGCGCGACCGGATGCAGCAGCGCTGGATGGCCACCACCGAGGACTGGCTCGACTCACCTGCCAAAGTCACGTGCTACTTGTCGGCTGAGTTCCTGATGGGCCCGCAGTTGGGCAACAACCTGCTCAATCTGGGTATTGAGACCCCGGCTCGAGACGCGATGGCGTTGCTGGGCCAGGACCTCGACGTGATCATGGACTGCGAGGAGGAACCGGGTCTGGGAAACGGCGGCCTGGGCAGGCTGGCCGCCTGCTATCTGGACTCGATGGCCACCCTGGAGCGTCCGTCGATCGGCTACGGAATCCGTTACGAGTATGGCATTTTCGATCAGGAGATCCAGAACGGGTGGCAGGTCGAGAAGACCGACAACTGGTTGGTGGCCGGCAACCCGTGGGAGATCGACAAGCCCGACGCCAGCTACATCGTCAACTGGGGTGGGCACACCGAACCGTATGAGGATGTGGCAGGCCATCACCGGGTGCGCTGGATTCCCCGGCAGGTCGTCAAGGGCGTGTCTTATGACACCCCGATCCAGGGTTATGGCGTGAACACCTGCAACACGCTGACCCTGTGGAGCGCCCGCTCGGTGGAGTCCTTCGCGCTCGAGGCATTCAACACCGGGGACTTCTACAAGGCCGTCGAAGACGAGGTGGTGGCCGAGAAGGTGTCAAAGGTGCTTTACCCGAACGACGAGCCCGAAGCCGGCAAGCGGCTTCGGCTACAGCAGCAGTACTTCTTCGTCTCCTGCTCCCTGCAGGACATCCTGCGCATCCACCTGGAGCGGGCCCGGCTGCCACTGCAGGCCCTGCCAAAGAAGTGGGCCATCCAACTCAACGACACCCACCCTTCGATCGCGGTGGCCGAACTCATGCGCCTGCTGATCGACGAGCATCACCTGGACTGGGACGAAGCCTGGGCGATCACCGTGCCCACGTTCGGCTACACCAACCACACCCTGCTTCCCGAAGCGCTGGAAACCTGGCCGCTGTCGATCTTCGGCGACTCGCTGCCACGGCACCTGGACATCATCTGCGAGATCAACGACCGATTCCTCGAGGAGGTGCGCACGAAGTTCCCCGGCGACGAGGACCGCGTGTCCCGGATGTCGCTGATCGGCGAGGACCACGGCAAGTGCGTGCGGATGGCACACCTGGCCACCGTCGGCAGCCACGCCATCAACGGCGTGGCCGCGTTGCACTCCACACTGCTGAAAGCCAGCGTGCTCAAGGACTTCTACGAGATGTGGCCAGAGAGGTTCGGCAACGTCACCAACGGGGTGACGCCCAGGCGGTTCCTGGCGCTGTCCAACCCGGGGCTGCGGAGGTTGCTCGACGAGTGCATCGGTGACGGCTGGCTCACTGACTTGGGTCAGTTGCGCCGGCTGGAAACCTTCGTCGATGACCCGGAGTTCCGGCGGCGATGGCGAGAAGTGAAGCGTGCCAACAAGTCCCGTCTGGCTGAGTACATCCATTCCACGACGGGAATCGAACTGGATCCGAGGTGGATGTTCGATATCCAGGTCAAGCGAATCCACGAGTACAAACGCCAGCACCTCAATGCGCTGCACATCATCACCTTGTACAACCGGCTCAAGCAGAATCCCGGCCTGGCCATCGCCCCGCGCGCCTTCATCTTCGGCGGCAAAGCGGCGCCCGGCTACTTCATGGCCAAGCGGATGATCCGGCTCATCACGGCCGTCGGAGCCACCGTGAACAACGATCCCGACACCAACCGGTTCATGCGCGTGGTGTTTCTGCCCAACTTCAACGTGCAGAACGCCCACCTGATCTACCCGGCCGCGAACCTCTCTGAGCAGATCTCGACGGCCGGTAAGGAGGCATCAGGCACCGGGAACATGAAGTTCATGATCAACGGTGCGTTGACAATCGGCACGCTCGATGGCGCCAATGTCGAGATCCGCGAAGAGGCGGGGGCGGAAAACTTCTTCCTATTCGGACTCACCGTCGAGGAAGTCGACAGGCTCCATGCAGACGGATACCGCCCAGCCGACTACATCGAACGCGATCCGGAGTTAGCCGACGCGTTGGAGTCAATCGTGTCAGGGACCTTCACCCACGGCGACACCGATGTCCTGCGTCCATTGGTGGACAACCTGATCCATCACGACCCCTTCCTTGTGATGGCCGACTACCGCACCTACGTCGACTGTCAGGCCAAGGTCAGCGCCGCCTGGCAACATCCAGACACGTGGTCGCACATGTCAATCCTCAATACCGCCCGCAGTGGCAAGTTCTCCTCGGACCGGTCCATCGCCAACTACTGCGACGACATCTGGGACGTGTCCGCGATGCCGGTTGAGCTTTAGCGTCGAAAGTCTGAACTGAAAACCGCAGCCGCTCAAGGTTTTGCTACTTCCCCACCCCGAGGTGCTGACCATGTATCGGCAGATGGGCGCCGACAAGCCGTGATGGACCCTGCCTACAGTCTCGGCATGGAGATCCGAGCATGAGCACGACCTCAGGCGTCGTCGCGCCCGCCGAACTGCACATCCTGCTGACCGATGCCGCACCCCTGGAGTCAGCGGGGGCTGCCGTGCGTGCCTGCGCGCTGAGCAAAGGCTTCGAGGCCGAGCGTGCCACCCGCCTCCAGGTTGTTGTGTCTTGAGGTCACGGTGGTCGACCACCGGCTGCCGCTGCGCGCCGAGCAGTCCCGGCATCTGCCCTCGCGGCGGCTATTGGCGCTCGGATTCGTCGATCATCTGCATATTGGCTTCGAGGGCACCAGCGGCAACGTCGCCACCTGCCGTCTGACCATGGCATCGGCTTATCCCGACGACCTGCTCCACGCGGACATGCTCGAGCCCGACGCGCCCGATGCGCCCGACTCCGAGCAGGTGGAGATCGACGTCCGCCTGATGACCGCGGCCGATGCCGACGGCCTGGTCCAGTGCGTGTTCCGCTGCTACGGCTATACCTACCCCAACCGGTCGATGTACCAGGCGACGGCCATCCGGCGGCAGCTTGAGTCCGGCTCGATGATCTCGGTGGTGGCCATCGCCCCCTCCGGTGAGGTGGTCGGCCACGTGGCATGCACGTTCGACCGGGCGGGTGACGTCATCCCCGAGGCGGGCAAGATGATCGTCGATCCCCGCTACCGGGGCCACCACCTGGCCGAGCGGCTCTCGCTCAAGCGCAAGGAGATCGCGGCCGAACGCTCCATCCCGGGGATGTGGTCGGAGACGGTTACCAACCACCCGGCCAGCCAGCGACTGGCCATCGAACGCGGGGCGGCCGAGGTGGGATTGCTCATCGGCTTCAGCCCCCAGACCATGGCGATGATCGGCCTGCCCAATCAGGAGTCGGTCCGGCACTCTCTGCTGGCTGTGTTCACCCCGACTGGTCCTCTCCCCGCGGCGACCCTCAATGTGCCCGGTTACGCCGCCGACCACCTGGCCGTCCTGGCCGCCCGGCTGGGCATCGCGCGGGAGATCCGCACCGAGTCGGTGGAGCCCACCCGGGCCCGATCGCGGATCCACAGCTCAGTCTCCGCGGTGGCCGGCGCCGTGGAGATCCGGGTCCAGGCGATCGGCCGGGACATCGCCGAACAGGTGGCCGACGTGTTGGACGAGTACCTGGCGATGACTCCGGCCGGCGTGCACCTGCACCTGCCCGCCACGAACCCGGCCGCCGCCTGGGCTGCCGCCGAGCTTGAGCGGGTCGGGTTCGCATGGTGTGCGTGGATGCCGGCCTTCCTATCCGGCGGCGACTCGATCCGCCTTCAGCGGGTCAGTGACCACCCGGTCCACCTTGAGGCCATCGTCTGCGCCCGAGCTGAGGGCGAGGCGGTTCGCGATTTCGTGATCGCCGAGTGGACCCGGGTCCACCGGGGCCACGTCCAGGGAACCCGGTAGAGCTTCAGGCGCCTACCGTCCAGGCGGCGCAGATCGCCGCCACATGTCGCGCATCGGTGCCGCAGCAACCGCCCAACACGGTGAGCGCAGGCATCCGGGTGCGCAACCCAACGTACCGGGCGGCGAGGTCGCTCGGATCGCCCTCGTCGAGCTCGGTCGCTTCGTCGAGTTCGGAATGACTCCGCGCGGAGGCGTTGGCCCGCAATCCGAGCAACCGTAGACGCCACGGCCCGTCGTCATCGAGAGCACTGTCGAAATGTGTCGGGTGCGCGCAGTTCACCATGAAATAGGCGGCCGCGCCGTCAGTTGCCGCGTCAACCTGCTCGATCGCCCCGGCCAACGACTGGCCCGTCGGCAGCAGCCCGGTTGTCTCAACGGTGAAAGAGATCGCGACCGGGATGGCAACTGCGGCAGCCGCTCTCGCTATGCCTATCGCCTCCTCGGCGTTGGTCATCGTGAGCGCGGTGACCTGATCGGCCGTCGTCGCGGCGAACGAGCGGATCTGGACGGCGTGATACCGCTCAGCCTCCTCGGCCGTCATCACCTCGCCGGCTTCGTAACCGTCCCCACGCGGGCCGATGCAACCGCTCACCACCGCAGTAACGCCATCGGCGGTGGCCGCCGCTCTGATCTCCTCGGCGAATTCGACCGCAGCGCGGTTGGCGGCGTCGAGCCGCTCCGGTGAGTAACCGAGCCTGCCTGCCCAGTCCGGGTTGGCACGCCAGGTCGGCGTCTCGATCACCAGTCCGGCGTCATGTTCGCGGGCGATGGCCACGTAGTCGTCGTAGTAGCGGCGCAGGCTGATCCGGTGCTCGGCGTCCTCGAGCAACGGGAAGGCGGCGAAGAACGGCAGCTCGATGCCGTGATGGAAAATCAGGTCGGTCTCTATGCCGCCATCGGTGACGAACAGCCGGTCATATTTCAGCTGGGGAAGGGGCCGTCCCCGCCGATGGTCCGCGCCGAGCACGTCTCCGTCGATGGACGTCACGTTGGTCCTCTTTTTCGTTACTGCGGTCCGTCGGATCTCAAGGACTTAACCGTCACCGCTTCACCATGCCGTGGACGCGATGTCTGGATCTCGGAAAGGTTTCGCCGACTCCCGTAAGTAAACCGTCAAGGCTTGTGATCTGGCCGCACTTTCGTCCTAGCTTCGGGGTGGACGGCGCGGAGCCGTTCAGAGAATGAGGGGGTCTGATGGGGATCGCGGCTTACGTCGTGCTGACAGCGCTGGTGTTCACAGCGCTGGGTGTAGTGCAGAGGTTGGTCGAGCGGCTGTGAACTACGAGAACGCCATTGGTCTGACCCTGGCGGTTCTGCTGGCGCTGTTCGTCGGGGCCGCACTGCTGTTTCCCGAGAGGCTCTAGATGTCCGACACTGTCGCGGGGGTCCTATTCCTCGTTGCGCTGATCGTCGCCCTGGCCGTCGTACACGTCCCACTCGGCGACTACATGTACCGCGTCTACTCATCTGAGAAGGACAGCCGCGTCGAGCGCGTCGTCTACCGGATGATCGGTGCTGACCCTAAATCGGAGCAGACCTGGGGCGCTTACGCCCGCAGTCGCCACCTGCTGACCGAAGCCGGCATGGGATACCGCTTCGAGCAGTAGCGGGCCTACTGGGCGTAACGCAGCACGGCGGTGACCGGCGAGCCGCCGGGCAACCGGTCGGCCGCCAGCGCGAGCACCCGACCGCCGTTTGCCACCACCCTGCGGGCCAACTCCTCGGCGATCACCGGGCCGGCGGGGTCTAATGTCAAGGAGCCGTCGTCGCCGATCGTGCCGCGTTCGTCGTATTCGCGGTCGAGAATGAGCGTGGCCACCGCGCTTATCGTGGCAGCCCGGGCGATATCAGCGAGATCGGTGGTGGCCCGCCGTTGTCCTCGCCGCTCGTCGACCAATTCGGCAAGCGCGACATCGGATTCGGCGGCGTACTGGACGAGAACCGGCTTCACCGCGTCGGCGATCTGGGGGAGGCTCCATTTGTCGGCGTTCGCCTCGACGCCGTGGGCCACCAGGGTCGGTGCGCTGCACACCTGACGGAAAATGGAGTAGATCGGCTCCGTGGCGATCAGCACCAGCGGACGCTCATCCCCACGCAGCAGCGGCATGAGGGCGTCGTCGACCAGTCGCGCGTACTGACGGATCCGCACCCGCTTGCCCTCCGAACCCACCAGTCGGCCCGACGGCGACCGGTCCTTGAGCGACGACTTGCCGGCTGCGCTGGCCGCGTCGGTCGGCATCCCTGCCACCTTGACCTCCTTCGGCGGGAGATCCGCGGCCACGTCGATCAGCCGGACTTCACCCTCGGACAGGCACAGCACATGCGCATCCTGTGCGGCCGTTGCGGCGATGAGCTGAATCAGGTGGGCTTTGTCGTCGACATGCACCTGGGCATTCGGCCGGTGTGGCAATCGGAACGTCCACTGTCCGTCGGGGGTCGTGATCACGCCCAGGCCGTGCGACTGGTGGGCCCAGAAGTCGTCGTCATCGACAAGGTCGAGCAGTTGCACCTCGATGTAATCGTCGTCGCCGCGCGGCAATTCGGGTCGCTGGCGAACCTCGGTCATGGCCTCCCTGACGAGGTTGTGCAGCGCCATCGCCTCACTGGCGGCGTCCTGACTGACCGGCGTTGTCGGCATGTAGATGGTCACTACTGCGGGCGCGTTGATGGTGGCCAGGAGCCGCAATTCGCTCTCGCTCGGGATATCCAGATTCCACACGCTGCCACGTCCTTTTCCGCTTTGGGTCCGAGGCCAGAACAGTACGGGACGGCCCGACAGTCGCCGCCCTGTACTCCCGACTGGTCCCCACTGTTTTGCCAGAGCGATCCGCATCTGCGCTTCGTAGTCCTCGACGTGTTCCCCGCTGACATCGACGATCACTCGGTGGATCCGGCCGTCGAATCTGAAGGGCGGATCGTAGTCGGGTGTCACCGACGAACCGGTGTCAGCGCCGACGAGCATGGCTCCGCCTTGGGCTAGTCGGATCGGTGTTGTGACGGGGAATTCGCCCCGTACCCGCGAGCGCGCCGCACCGAGCCGCGTACGCGGCCGGGAAGCCGAAGGCGGAGGCCTGCGGTAGCTCCACGTTGTGGATCAGCCGGCAAACCGGTTTGCCGGCTCGCCGCCGACGCCGGTAGCGAGGATGACCAGTGAGCCCTCGTGAGGGTTCGCGGCGACTTCGGCGTCGGTCAGGCCGAAACGAGCGGAGGTGACGTATAGCGTCCGCAGGTCCGGGCCGCCGAAGCAACAGGAGGTTGGATTGCTCACCGGCAGCTCGATGCGTGCGTCCACCGTCCCGTCCGGGGCAAAGCGGATGAGGCAACCTGCGCCGAACCGGGCGTTCCAGAGATACCCGTTTGCGTCGAGCGCGGAGCCGTCGCACCGCCCTTCCGGCGGGGTGCCGTGAAAGTCGGCGCTGGATTCGATGCCGCCGTCCGGATCGAGACGGTATCGGCGGATCCGGTTCTGCAGCGTGTCGCCGAAATACATCGTCGTGCAATCCGGTGACCAGGCGAGGGTATTGGACAGGCCGATGCCATCGAGAATCCGGTTGCAGGTTCCGCCGGGATCCAAGCGGTACAGCGCGCCGGTCGCGGCGGTGATCGGCTTCGGCTCGCCGCTGGGCGTGAGGTTGTTTCCCATGGTGCCGAACCAGAGACGACCCGCGGGGTCGACCCCCCCTTCGTTACAGCGGTTATCCGGCCGGTCCGGCTCGAACTCGAGGAATTCGCAAAGCGCGCCGGTCTCGAGGTCCAGATAGGCCAGCCGGTTGCGCAACCCGACGATGGCCCCGCCGCTGCGGCGTAACGCCAAGAAGCAGGGGAAGTCGGGCATGGCATGGCTGGAAATGGCGCCGTCAGCGGTCAGGGCGTAGACCGCGCGGCCCGTGATGTCGACCCATCGCAGAATGCCGTTGTCCCACAGCGGACTTTCACCGACTCCGTTGGCAACATCACGGACAGCGAGAATGTCGGCGCGCACGCAAACCTACCCGGCGCTCGTATGTTGATCGGCACCCTGCATCTCGCACATCCTGCCATTATCGATCGGCCGGCGAGCCGCAGCCGACCCGTTCCCGAGGACGCCGAGATTTATACTCTGGGAAGCACTTCGTCGAGCCAGTCGAAGGCGTATCCCTCAAACAACGTGGCCCCGAGTCCCTCGCAGTGCCCGCCGGCACCCTCGGCCCCACCGAACTTCTTCAGTTCCTTCTCGACGCCGCCCGCAAGGTTGTCGTAGAGCAACTGGCTCTGCGACGCGAAATCACCTTCACCCTCGGTGATCAGGGTTGGGCATCGGATTCGGTCGGCCAGTCCGTCGAGGCTGCACTTCACTTGTCGACGAACAAAGTCGCCGACAGTGGTCGCGCCCAGTGTGGCCATGCGCGCCCCAAACCACTCGACGCCGCGCGGGCCGTCGAGGAGGGATTGCAATTGGGCATCGGCTGCGGGGTCGGCGTCGAGGACCTTCCGGAGTAGATCGCCAGACTCACCGCTTCCCAACAGGGATCCCATGCGCGAGGCAAAGTCGTATTGACCGGGATCGGCGATCAGCGCGGCAATGCGAGGCTCGAATGCCGCTGCCCGCGGTCCCAGGTAGCCGCCGAATGACCGGCCGACTATCGCTACCGCCGCGGGATCGACACCGTCCTGGGCCAGCAGCCACTCGAACGCGGCCGTGAACGGCACTTCGTAGTCAGCCCGCATCGGATAGCCGTGTTCGTAAAGCATGCCGCCCTGACCGGGACCTTCGAAAACGAAGAAGTTGTAGCCGCGCGCCAGCGCCATGTAGCCGGTCGCGCAGTACCCCGCCTCCGCTGTCGAGTCGTATCCGCATGGCGCCACCACGGTGGGACGACGTGATTCGTCGTCGGCCGGCCGGAAAAGGTAGCCCGTCATGGACACGTCTTCGAAAGGTATCTCGGTAGTGACCGTGGGCCAGTCGAGCAATGGGATGGCCGCACGGAAGGTCAGGCGATGCGCGCGCCAGGCATTCTGCAGTCGCTCGTCATTGATGTCGTGCCGGATGAAAAAGAATGCCTGCCGCCAGTACTCGGATGCGCGCAGATATGCCTTCCGCGCGCTCACGTTGTGGCTGCGGCGGGCCGACTCATCGCCGACCGCGCTCGCGGCGCTCGCTGTGTTCGCCCACTCGCTGTACCACGAGTCGTAGTCACCTTCGGTGACTCGCCGCGCAGTCGCCAGTGCTTCACCAATATCGGCAGCCTCGGCAGCAATAGCGACGAGTGTCCGGCTGAGTTGCGCGTCCATCTCGGCGTCGTCGAGCAGGATCTTCATGCGCGCAATCTATCTACTGCGACCTGAAAGCGTCGCCTGTGTAGGCCGGCTACTGCTCATCGTCGATGAT
>JBAXUD010000239.1:0-5538 GCA_037129875.1 Mycobacteriaceae bacterium | reverse complement strand
CCGATCCGGGTGAGCAACTGACGAATTCGCAGCTGGTCGGGGCCCACGCCGGACAGCGGATCCAGCGCACCGCCGAGCACGTGGTAGCGACCGCGGAATTCCCGCGTGCGTTCGACAGCCTGGACGTCCTTGGGCTCCTCGACGACACACACCATCGAACCGTCCCGCCGGGCGTCTCCGCAGATACGGCAGCGTTCGGCATCGGAGACGTTTCCGCACACCTCACAGAACTGGACGCCGTCGCGCACCCGGGCCAGCACCGCGGTGAGACGGTCGATTTCCGGCGGCTCGACGGAGATCAGGTGAAAGGCGATCCGCTGCGCGCTCTTGGGCCCGATACCCGGAAGCTTGCCGAGTTCGTCGATCAGATCCTGAACGGGGCCCTCGAACAACGGCCTACTCCTGCATGGGCTGGCCGGCGGCCGCGGCGAGCGGACCGAGGACTTCCCTGACTGTCTCCCGCATATTGTCGGCCGCATTGCGCAGTGCGGCGACGACGAGATCCTGCAGCGTTTCGACGTCGTTGGGGTCGACCACCTGCGGGTCGATCACGATCCCGAGCACCTCACCGCTGCCGTTGAGAGCAACCCGCACGAGGCCGCCGCCGGCCTGGCCCTCCACCTGGGATGAGGCGATCTGCTGCTGGGCCTCCATCAGCTTGTGCTGCATCTGATGCGCCTGGACCAGCGCTGCCTGTAGTTGCTGAAGGCCCTGAACGGCCTCGGGCGGCAGTTGCGGCTGTTGCGGGGGAACCTGCAGGCCGAAAGCTCCCAGATCGCCGGGGTCACCGGGTTGCATGACGGTCTCCTTGCGTTGTGGTCTCGAGTTAGTTGCACCTGGCGTTTAAGCTCGCCGGTGACTTTCAAGCCTAGTCGCCGAGGGTTTAGCGTGACGCCCGTGTTGAAGTTCGCTTCGCTGCGTGTCGTGGCCGCCGCATCCACCGGCCTCATGCTCGTCGCATCGTCGCTGCCGGCACCGGTCGCCCACGCCGTGCCGGGCAGCGTCGCGGGCATGATCGTCTTCCTCGACCCGGGCCACAACGGCGCCAACGACGCCTCGATGACCCGCCAGGTGCCCACCGGGCGCGGCGGGACCAAGGACTGCCAAGCCAGCGGCACCGACACCGCTGACGGCTTTCCCGAGCACACCTTCAACTGGGACACCGTACTGCTGATCCGGGCGGCGCTGAGCCAGCTCGGGGTGCGCACCGCGATGTCGCGCGGCAACGACGACCAGGTCGGCCCCTGCGTCGATGAACGCGCCGCGATGGCCAACGCCCTGCAGCCCAATGCGGTGGTCTCGATCCATGCCGACGGCGGACCGCCCACCGGCCGCGGCTTCCACGTCCTGTACTCCAGTCCCCCGCTGAACACCGCCCAGGCGGTTAAGTCGGTGCAGTTCGCCCGCATGATGCGCGACCAGTTGGCCGGCGCCGGAATCCCGCCGTCGACCTACATCGGCGCCGACGGACTCAACCCGCGCGCGGACATCGCAGGCCTGAACCTGGCCCAGTACCCGTCCATCCTGGTCGAGTTGGGCAACATGAAGAACCCGGTGGACTCGGGGCTGATGCAAAGTCAGGACGGCCGGCAGAAGTACGCCGACGCCGTGGTCAAGGGCGTGGTGGCGTTCCTGCAGACCCAGCCGCCCCGGACCAGCTAGGGCTCAGCTCTTCGCCACGCCCTTCTCGACCTCGGTCTTGAGATTGGCGAGCACCTCGTCCTGGATTTTCCGCAATCCCAGTGGCGCGAAGGTCTTCTCGAAGAAGCCCTTGATGCCGCCTGCACCGTTCCAGGTGGTCTTGACGGTCACGCTTGCACCGGGCCCCGCCGGGGCGACGGTCCAGTTCGTCACCAGTGAGGAGTTGGCGTCCTTCTCGATGACCGTGTGACCGGCGACGTCGACGGACGCCTCAACGTCGCGCGACCGCGACTTGGTGGCCTGCAGCCGCCAGGCCGCGACAGTTCCCTTGCCCTGGCCGCCCTTGAGCACCCGGTACTGGCTGTAGTTCGACGAGAGAATTCTCGGGCGCACGTCGCGGTAGTCGGCCACGGCGTTGAGCACGGTCTTCGGCTCGACGTTGACCAGGATGGTGCTGGAGGCGCTGACCTGTGCCACAAAGGCTCCCTCGGCGGTTCGGCAGCCCTGGGGTTCGCGGGCGGCTGCGGTGCTGCCCAGCGTAGTCAGGCGGCCACGGGGCGTCGGCCGCCCGGGACTCAGCCGTCTATCCGGCGGGCGCCCAGTTCGGTCTGCAGCAGTTCCAGTGCTGCCTCCTCCGGGTCGCGCCGCGGTGCGGCCTCGTCGCCGCCGTCCCGGACGGCTTCGGCGATCAACTCGTCTTCTTCGGCGCGCTGGGCCTCGGCCGGGTCGGGCTGCGGTTCCGGCGGCAGGGGTTCGTCCGCGGGGGCGGGCTCACCGGCCGCGGCGCCGACCTCGCACCGCAGCCGCCAGTTCACCCCCAGCGCATCCTTGAGGGCATCGCGGATGACATCGGCGTTGTGTTGCTCGACCAGTCGCTTGGCCAGCGGTGCCGACTGGTGGGCCAACACCAGGGTGTCGCCGTCGACCGCGCGCACTGTCGCACCGGCGAGCATGACGTCGATGGTTCGGCTGCGCTCGCGAACCTTGTCGCGGACGGTCGACCACATACTGCGTACCGCAGCCGCCCCGGGTTCGCCGGGGGTGCGTGCGGCGGGCTCCGGTGCCGGTGCCGGTGCCGGTGCCGGTGCCGGTGCCGGTGCCGGTGCCGGTGCCTCGAGATTGACGTCAGGCTGCTGCGCGCCCGCATCTTGACTGCGTGGTTGCAGTCTCGGCGGAGAGGAAGGCGGCGCGGGCTTCGCGACCGGTGCGGGGGGCGCGGCGGACGCGACCGGCGCGGGCTCTTGGGCCGGCTCCGCCTGGGTCCTGCGGGCGTACTGCCTAGCGCTCGGCGGCGCACTCGCCGCGGCCTCGCCGGCCGGGATCGAGATGTCCAGCCGGGTTTCGATGCGTTCGATTCGCTGCAGCAGCGCGGCTTCGGTGTCGCTGGCCGAGGGCAGCAGCAGCCGAGCGCACACCACCTCCAACAGCAGGCGCGGCGCGGTGGCGCCCCGCATCTCGCCCAGCCCGGCGTGCACCACCTCGGCGTAGCGGGCCAGCGTCGCCGACCCGATCCGGCCTGCCTGATCGCGCATCCGCTCCAGCACATCACCGGGGGCGTCGACCACGCCGCGGCTGGCGGCATCCGGAACGGCTTGCAGCACAATGAGATCGCGGAAACGCTCCAGCAGATCGGTGGCGAACCGGCGCGGGTCGTGCCCGGCGTCGATCACCGACTCGACGGCGCCGAACAGTGCCGCGGCGTCGCTGGCGGCCAGCGCGTCGACGGCGTCGTCGATGAGGGCGACGTCGGTGGCGCCCAGCAGCGCCAGCGCCCGCGGGTAATGCACCCGGTTGTCATCGGCACCGGCGAGCAGCTGATCGAGCACGCTGAGAGTGTCGCGGGGTGATCCGCCGCCGGCGCGGATCACCAGCGGGAAGACGGCGTCGTCGACCTCGACGTCCTCGGAAACGAGGATCTTCTCGATGAGCCCCCGCATGGTGCGCGGCGCCAGTAACCGGAACGGGTAGTGATGGGTGCGCGAGCGGATGGTCGGCAGCACCTTCTCCGGTTCGGTGGTGGCGAAGACGAAGATCAGGTGTTCGGGCGGCTCCTCGACGATCTTCAGCAGCGCATTGAAACCGGCGGTGGTGACCATGTGCGCTTCGTCGACGATGAAGATGCGGTAGCGCGACTGGGCCGGCGCGTAGAACGCCCGGTCGCGCAATTCGCGGGTGTCGTCGACGCCGCCGTGGCTGGCCGCGTCGAGCTCGACCACGTCGACCGATCCCCCGCCGTTGGGTGCCAGCGCCGCACACGAGTCGCACACGCCGCACGGAGTCGGGGTGGGGCCCTGTTCGCAGTTCAGCGAGCGGGCGAGGATCCGCGCCGAGGAGGTCTTTCCGCAGCCGCGCGGCCCGGAGAACAGGTAGGCGTGGTTGATGCGGCCCGCCGACAAGGCGGTCGACAGCGGCTCGGTGACATGCTCCTGGCCCACCACCTCGGCGAAGGTCGCCGGTCGGTACTTGCGGTAGAGCGCCACGTCAGCAGGCTACTCACCTAGTCCGACGGGCCGGCGCCCAGCAGGGACTCCGTGGCCGCCAGCAGCGCGCAGGTAGCCAGCCCGTCGATGGCGTCGGACAGGTCCGACAGCGGCGGAAAACTCGGCGCGATACGGATGTTGGTGTCCGCGGGGTCATTCCGGTACGGGAACGACGCCCCCGCCTCCGTGACCGCGATCCCCGCGGCCTTGGCCAGTGCCACCGTGCGCTTGGCTGTGCCTGCCAGCACGTCGAGGCTGATGAAGTACCCGCCCTTGGGCTCAGTCCACGACGCAATCTTGGAGTCGGACAGCCGCTTGTCGAGGGTGTCGAGGGCAAGCGCGAACTTGGGCGCCAGCACCTGCTGGTGGCGCAGCATGTGCAGGCGCACCCCGTCGGCATCCCGGAGGAACCTCAGGTGCCGCAACTGGTTGACCTTGTCCGGCCCGATCGACTTCTTTCCGGCGTACTGCAGATACCAGGCGATGTTGCCCAGCGAGCCGCCGAGGAAGCTCACCCCGGCACCGGCGAAGGTGATCTTGGACGTCGAGGCGAACACCAACGGGCGATTGGGGTGACCGGCCTGCGCGGCCAGACCCAGGACGTCCACCTGCCGCGCGAAGTCCGTGGTGAGGGTGTGCACCGGGTAGGCGTTATCCCAGAAGATCCGGAAATCGTTTGCCGCCGTGCGCATTTGAACCAGACGCCGCACCACCTCCCAGGAGTACACCGCGCCGGTCGGGTTGGAGTACACCGGGACGCACCACATGCCCTTGATGGCCGGATCGGCGACCACCAGCTCTTCGACGAGGTCGACGTCGGGACCGTCGTCGTGCATCGGAACCGGAATCATCTCGATGCCGAGGGTCTCGGTGATCGAGAAGTGCCGGTCGTAGCCCGGCGAGGGACACAGGAACTTGACGGCGGATCCGGCGAGCTGCTCCTGAATCCACGGCCGCGCGGAATCGACGCCGCCGTGCAGCATCGAGAAGACCACGGCGTCGTGCATCAGTTCCAGGCTGGCGTTGTTGCCGGCGATCAGGTTGGGCACCGGGATGCCGAGGAGTTCACCGAAGATCGCGCGCAGCCCGGTCAGGCCGTGCTGGCCGCCGTAGTTGCGGGTGTCGGTGCCCTCCTCGTCGCGGAAGTTGCCCTCGCCGGGCAGGCTCAGCAGGGCATTGGACAGGTCCAGCTGTTCGCTGGACGGCTTGCCGCGGGTCAGATCCAGGGACAGCTTCTTGGCCTGCAACTCGGCGTAGTTGCGGCGCTGCAACTCATGGGCGGCTCGGAGTTCTTCACGGCCGAGGGACTCAAACGACACCGTGCGCCTTTCGTCACGCCGCGACTCGCCATGGGAGGCGAAGCAGGGGACCCCGCGCACCCGCCAGAGCCCGTTGACCCTTGCTGCCTTCCAGCCCT
>JBAXUD010000238.1:0-5548 GCA_037129875.1 Mycobacteriaceae bacterium | reverse complement strand
GCCGCGGTACGCCCTGCTGGTGGTGGCGGCGGGATTCGGCTACCTGCTGGTGGCCTACGGCGACATGACCATTGCCGCCGCCGCTGGGCTGGGGCTACTGGGAGCGGTTGTGGCCCAATCGGTTTCGCTGTTGTTTCGGACTCAGACGAATTCCTCGGCGGACGCCTCGATCCAGTCCGACAGCCAGGTCTCCGGCGGGCAGTCCAAGAGTTCGCCGGGCATCAGCCACTCGTAGATCTCCGCGTAGGTGCGGTTCTGGTAGGAGTTGATCCGCCGGTTGAGCATCGACGGTGCAAGTTCGGCGAAGCTGTCCAGCCCCATCGAGGCCACCATCTGAGCGGCGCTGGCCACCGTCGCCTGCTGGAAATTGGTCACCCGCTCGATCTTGTCCGGCACGTACAGTGCGCGCGCCAGTCCCTTGTCCTGAGTCGCCACCCCGGTCGGACAGTGGTTGGTGTGGCACTTCATCGCCTGGATACAGCCGACCGCGAACATCATCGCCCGCGCCGCGAGGGTGAAGTCGGCGCCCTGAATGATGCGGCTGACGATATCGAAGCCGGTGGCCACCTTGCCCGACGCGCCGATCTTGATGTGCTCGCGAAGCCCGGTTCCGATCAGGCAGTTGTGCACCAACATCAGGCCCTGGGTCAGCGGCATGCCGACATGGTCCTCGAACTCTTGAGGTGCCGCCCCCGTACCACCTTCTGAGCCGTCGACGATGATGAAGTCGGGGGCGATGCCGGTCTGCACCATCGCCTTGCAGATCGACAGGAACTCTGTGCGAGCCCCGATGCACAGCTTGAAGCCGATCGGTTTGCCACCGGACAGGCTGCGCAGCGTTGCGATGAAGTGCACGAACTCCAGCGGGGTCGTGAACGCGGTATGGGCCGGCGGGGACACCACCGTCTTACCGACAGGCACACCCCGGGTTTCGGCGATCTCGGGAGTGACTTTCGGGCCGGGCAACACGCCGCCGAGGCCAGGTTTGGCGCCCTGGGACAGCTTGATCGAGATGGCCCTCACCGACGGCAGGGCGGCCTTGTCCCGGAACTTCTCGGCGTCGAAGTGGCCGTCGGGGGTGCGGCAGCCGAAATAGCCGGACCCGATCTCCCAGATCAGGTCACCGCCGTGCTTGAGGTGATAGGGGCTGATGGCGCCTTCCCCGGTGTCGTGGGCGAACCCGCCTTTGGCCGCCCCGCCGTTGAGCGCTTCGATCGCATTGGCCGACAGCGCCCCGAAACTCATCGCCGAGACATTGAGGAGTGCGATGTCGTATGGCTGGGCGCAGTCCGGGCCGCCCAGGCGCACCGTCGGAGTCAGGTCGGTCGCCATCCGCGCGCGCAATGAGTGCCGGAGGAACTCGGTGCCTTCGGCGTTGAGATTGTGCTCGGTGCCGAACGGTTCGTCGCCCTTGATCCCTTTGGCCCGGCGGTACACGGCGTCGCGACTCTCGCGGTTGAACGGTGCGCCGTCGGTGTTGGACTCGACGAAGTACTGATAAATCTCCGGGCGAATCAACTCCGCTATGAACCGGGCATGGCCCAGAATCGGGTAGGCCCGCAGAATCGAGTGGCCCTTCTGCAGCAGATCCCAGGTGCCCAGCGCGGCCAATGCGGCGAGAATCGCGGCCAAGGTCAACCAGCCCAGCCCGACCTTCAACGCCAGCACGGCCACGGCGACCGCAGCCGCCCACACCGCGGCCACGAAGAGCGCTCTGATCATGTGTCATCCTCCGCTGGGCAGCACGTCCGGCTGGCGGGCGAATTGCCCGCGAGGCGTCATTCTGGCATCACCTATGATCTCCACGTCGGCACTTGAGCAACACCCGTGCCAGAGGTAAGACCAGGCCAGCTAAGGAGAGTCCCGGCGCGTGGGTGAGCACCCCGACGAAATGTCGCAGGACGCGCTGACCAACGGCGTCGACGCGGCCCGCCGGGCCTTTGCTGCGGCCGGGGACCTCGACGCTCTTGCTCGCGCCAAGACCGACCATCTCGGCGACCGGTCGCCGGTGGCCCTGGCCCGTCAGGCGTTGGCCGGCCTGCCGAAGGACGAGCGCGCTGACGCCGGCAAGCGGGTCAACAACGCGCGCTCGGAGGTTCAGGGCGCCTACGACGCGCGACTGGCCGCGCTGCGTGCCGAGCGTGACGCCGCCGTCCTGGTGGCCGAGGCCATCGACGTCACCCTGCCGTCCACCCGAGCGCCGATCGGGGCACGTCACCCCATCACCATCCTGGCCGAGCACATCGCCGACACCTTCGTCGCAATGGGCTGGGAGCTGGCCGAAGGCCCGGAGGTGGAGAGCGAGCAGTTCAACTTCGACGCGCTGAACTTCCCGCCCGATCACCCGGCCCGCAGCGAGTCCGACACCTTCCACATCGCTCCGGAGGGCTCGCGCCAGCTGCTGCGGACCCACACCTCGCCGGTGCAGGTCCGCACTCTGCTGGGACGCGATCTGCCGGTGTACATCATCTCGATCGGCCGCACGTTCCGCACCGACGAACTCGACTCCACCCATACCCCGGTGTTCCATCAAGTCGAGGGCCTCGCGGTGGATCGCGGCCTGACCATGGCGCACCTGCGCGGCACGTTGGACGCCTTCGCCCGCTCCGAATTCGGCCCGACGGCGCGCACCCGGATGCGGCCGCACTTCTTCCCGTTCACCGAGCCCTCGGCCGAGGTCGACATCTGGTTCGAGAACAAGAAGGGCGGTCCGGGCTGGGTGGAATGGGGAGGCTGCGGCATGGTCAACCCGAACGTTCTGCGCGCCGCGGGCATCGACCCGGAGGTCTACTCCGGCTTCGCATTCGGCTGCGGGCTGGAGCGCACCTTGCAGTTCCGCAACGGCATCCCCGATATGCGCGACATGGTCGAGGGCGACGTGCGTTTCTCGCTGCCCTTCGGGGTGGGTCTCTAAGATGCGACTTCCGTACAGCTGGCTGCGCGAGGTGGTGCAGGCCGGAGCTCCCGGATGGGACGTCGACCCGCATGATCTGGAGAAGGCGCTGATCCGGGTCGGCCACGAAGTCGAGGACGTCATCACCCTCGGGCCCGTCGACGGGCCGCTGCGCGTCGGGCGGGTCACCGGTATCGAGGAACTTGCTGAGTTCAAGAAGCCGATCCGGGCCTGCACCGTCGACGTCGGCGAGGGCCCCAGTGGTGTGGCTGACCGCGACATCGTCTGCGGCGCAACCAACTTCGCGGTCGGCGACCTGGTGGTCGTGGCGCTGCCCGGGGCCGTCCTGCCCGGCGATTTCAAGATCGCCACCCGCAAGACCTACGGCCGGACCTCCGACGGAATGATCTGCTCGGCCTCGGAAATATGTCCGGCACTCGGGCTGGGAGCATCCGGGATTCTGGTGTTGCCTCCCGGAACCGTCGAGCCGGGAGCCGACGCGCACGCCGTCCTCGGACTCGACGACGTCGTTTTCGACCTCGCCGTGACCCCTGACCGCGGCTACGGCATGTCGGTGCGCGGCATCGCCCGTGAGATCGCCTGCGCCTACGACCTCGCCTTCGTCGACCCCGCCTTCAATCCGGAGACAGTGCCGGCCCTGCCGGCCGACGGGACCGCCCTGCCGGTGACCATCGCGCCCGGCACCGGCGTGAGCCGTTTCGCACTGCGCCCGGTCACCGGCATCGACCCGAAGGCCCTCTCGCCCTGGTGGTTACGCCGTCGACTGCTGCTGTCGGGCATCCGGCCCATTTCGCCGGCCGTGGACGTCACCAACTATGTGATGCTCGAACTCGGCCACCCCATGCACGCCCACGACAGCAGCCGGATCCACGGTGAGTTCGCGGTGCGGTTCGCCCACCCGGGGGAGACCGTCGTCACCCTCGACGACGTGGAACGCCGCCTGGACGTGCAAGACGTGCTGATCGTCGACGACGTCGCCGTCGCCGCCATCGGCGGTGTGATGGGCGCGGGCACCACCGAGATCGACGAGAACACCACCGACGTGCTGCTGGAGGCCGCGGTGTGGGATCCCGCGGCGGTATCCCGCACCATCCGCCGGTTGCATCTGGTCAGTGAGGCCGGCCGCCGTTACGAGCGGTCGGTGGACCCGGCAATCTCAGTGGCGGCCGTCGACCGATGCGCCGCGCTACTCGCCGAGATCGCCGGGGGCACAGCGCAGCCCGTGCTCACCGACTGGCGCGGCGACCCGCCTCGTGACGACTTCTCGCCGCCGCCGGTACGAATGGCCCTCGACCTTCCGGACCGGACGGCCGGGGTGGTCTACCCCGAGGGCGCCGCCGTCGCTCGACTGACTCAGATCGGCGCCCGGGTGGCTGCCGACGCCGATCCGGCCTATCTGATCGTGACTCCGCCGAGTTGGCGCCCCGACCTGATTCAGCCTGCCGATCTGGTCGAAGAAGTGCTGCGCCTGGAAAGCCTCGACGTCATCCCCTCGGTGCTGCCGCCGGCCCCTGCCGGGCGGGGGCTCACCGGCCTGCAGAAGCGCCGCCGGGCGATCGGCAAGGCGCTGGCGTTGTCCGGCTTCGTGGAGGTGTTGCCCACGCCGTTCCTGCCCTTGGGCGTCTTCGATCAATGGGGCCTGGCGCCCGACGACCCGCGCCGAAACACCACCTCGGTGCTCAACCCGCTTGAGGCCGACCGGCCCGAATTGGCCACCACATTGCTGCCCCCGTTACTGGAGGCGTTGTCCCGCAACGTCTCCCGCGGGTTCGGCGATGTGGCCCTGTTCTCCATCGCCCAGGTGGTGTTGCCCACCCCCCAAACCCGGGCCGTCGAGTTGATTCCCACCGACCGTCGGCCCACCGACGACGAGATCGCTTCCCTCAACGCCTCCCTGCCGCGCCAGCCCGTGCACGTCGGGGCGGTGCTCGCCGGGCTGCGCGAACCGCGCGGTCCCTGGGGGCCGGGCCGGCCGGTGCAGGCCGCCGATGCGTTCGAGGCCGTCCGGGTGATCGCTCGGGCCTGCGGGGTGGAGGTCACCTTGGCGCCGGCCCGCCACCTGCCGTGGCATCCCGGGCGCTGCGCCGAAGTGGTGGTCGACGGAGCGGTCGTCGGCCATGCCGGTCAACTGCACCCGGCGGTGGTGGAACGGTCCGGACTGCCCAAGGACACCTGTGCGGTGGAACTCGACCTCGACGCCGTGCCGATCGTGGAAGCCCTTCCTGCGCCACGGGTTTCGCCTTTCCCGGCCGTGTTCCAGGACCTCAGTCTGGTGGTCGGCGTCGACGTGGCTGCGCAGGCGGTTATCGACGCGGTGCGCGACGGTGCCGGCGACCTGCTCGAGGATGCCATGCTTTTCGACGTCTATGCCGGGCCGCAGATCGGCGAGGGCCGCAAGTCGCTGACCCTGGCGCTGCGGTTCCGGGCCGCCGACCGCACGCTCACCGAGGACGAGGCCAGCGCGGCACGTGATTCGGCGTTGACCCGGGCCGGCGAACTGTTGGGTGCCCAGCTGCGGGGGTAGCGGGAACCAGCCGAACTCCGGCCTGCGATCACCGCATGCCGGCGCGTACTAACCAGGATCATCCTCGTCGGGCCGGAGCACCCTCTCCGGGTGGTGATACAGGTTGACCC
>JBAXUD010000237.1:0-5597 GCA_037129875.1 Mycobacteriaceae bacterium | reverse complement strand
GTAGGTCGGAGGTCGGCGCCGAACTTCTTTGAGAGGCCAAAGAAGAAACCGGCACGCTGTACGTCATGACCGAATCACGCCGTCGCACCGCCGCAACCTGGGGGCTCATCGTGGCCAGCGCCGCCGGCGCGGTGGGCGTCTCCGCACTTGCCCACTCCGAGCTCACAGCCGACGACGCGACGTTCGTCGACAGCGCGGGACCGACCGGCGGTGTCTTCGAGGCCCCGGCGATCACCACCACGACCACCGCTCCTCCCGGCGTGAACGGCGCGCCGGTGAAGCGGACCTCGGCCGGAGCCGGGACCCACACGAAAGCGCACGGGTCCTAACCCGTTTGCGCGGCGGTCGAAGTCACCCGACGAACCGGGCAATCGATCTCATCGGGATGTGCAACCAACCGGGCCGGTGTCGCGCCTCGTACCCGGCTTCGTAGACGGCTTTGTCGAGTTCGTAGGCGGCCAGCACATCGGCGTGCGCGCGGGGGTCGATGCCCGAGGCGGCCGCATAGCCGTCGCAGAACGCCGTCCTGTTGCGGTCCACCCACTCCCGGGCCCGGGCCTCCAACTGCCGGTCGGCGTGATCCTCCAGCGGGTGATAGGCCGCGTAGTTGAACGACCGCAACATGCCCGCGACATCCCGCAACGGCGAATCAGGTTGGCGCCGTTGGGAAAGCGGCTGACCCGGCTCGCCCTCGAAGTCGATCAGCAGCCAGGTGTCCGGGGTCCGGAGCACCTGTCCGAGATGCAGATCGCCGTGCACGCGTTGCACCGTGATCGGCTCGCCGGCCAGGCTGAGATAGCGCTCCTCGATCGCGGACACGTACTGGGCCAATTCCGGGACGCCGGCCGCGGTGGCGGCAAGCCGGGCCCGCATGGTCTCGACGGGCAGCCCGGCGGTCGAGGTGCCCAGGGCCCGCGCGAGGTCGGCGTGCACCGAGGCCACCGCCTCGCCCAGCCGGAAGGATTCGCTCGCGAAGTCGCCGCCCACCTCGTAGGCGTAGAGGTCGCCCTCGGCGTAGAGGTCCCGGGTGCTGGCGGTCGCCATCTCCCAGCCCTGCGCCGAATTGGCAGCGTAGGCGGCGACCATGCCCAGGGGGCACGGCTCACCGTGGTCAGTGGTCTCGAACGATCCGAGCAGGCGGGCCACGTGCGGGTTATCGGCGCGGGCCAGCACCCGGTTCAGCTCGATGTCAGGGTTGACTCCGCAGCCCACCCGGCGGAACAACTTGAGGATGGCCCGCTCTTCGAAAACCACGCTGGTGTTGCTCTGCTCGGCCTCGGTGACCCGCGCGGCGGCGTCGGTGGGCAATACCACCCCCGGTTCCTTGCTGAACCGCACCGCGCCGACCACAGCCGAGGAATCGACCAGCGATAGCAGCAGACGTGCCGAATCCGCCTGATAGAGGGCATCGTAGGCGGTGTGCTGACCGACGGCCCCGATGGTGGCCAACTGGCCGTACTCGGCCAGCGGCTGTGAATCCCACTGCACCATAACCTGATAACGCTCCGATGCCCCGTCGGCGTACATCGCGTCGAGGAGCACCAGATCCAATCCGTCGCGCAACGTCACCGTGGTCTGCAGGTGGACCGACGCAAGCGTGCGGTTGCGGCCGGCATACCACCGTTGACGAGGTAACCACTGGCTCCACGGCAGTTCGGCGATCGGGCTCATGGGTTCTCCGTCCCTGTGGTCGGGCTCATGCGCCCTCCGAAGTGAGCTTGAACCAGTAGAAGCCGTGGCCAGGGAGGGTGAGCAGATAGGACAGCTGACCGATCCGGGGGAAGGGCACATGACCGGTGAGTTCCACCGGTGTCCAGGACGCCCAGTTCTGCAGTTGCAGTTCGATGGGTTGCGGGAACCGCGAGAGGTTGTTGACGCAGAGCATCACTTCGTCGCCGGCCTCGCGCAAGTAGGCCAGCACCGAAGGGTTGGAGCCGCCGAGTTCGCGGAACGTCCCCGTCGCGAATGCCTCATGCCGGCGCCGGACGGCCAGCATGGTCCGGGTCCAGTTCAGCAGTGAGGTCGAACTGTCGCGCTGCGCTTCGACATTCACCGACGGGTAACCGTAGATCGGGTCGAGGTTGGGCGGCAGATACAGCCGTCCCGGATTGGCGGTGGAGAACCCCGCATTGCGGTCGGGGGTCCACTGCATCGGTGTGCGGACGCCATCGCGGTCACCGAGCCAGATGATGTCGCCCATGCCGATCTCGTCGCCGTAGTAGATGACGGGGGATCCCGGCAACGAGAGCAGCAGCGCGGTGAACAGTTCGATCTGGTTGCGGTCGTTGTCCAGAAGCGGCGCGAGGCGGCGGCGGATCCCGACGTTGGCCTTCATCCGCGGGTCCTTGGCGTATTCGGCGTACATGTAGTCCCGCTCTTCGTCGGTGACCATCTCCAGCGTCAGCTCGTCGTGGTTGCGCAGGAAGATGCCCCATTGCGCCATCTCCGGGATGGCTGGTGTGTGGGCCAGGATCTCCGAGATCGGGAACCGCGACTCCCGGCGCACCGCCATGAAAATCCTTGGCATCAAAGGGAAGTGGAAGGCCATGTGGCACTCGTCGCCGCCGGTCGCCGGATCGCCGAAGTACGCGACGACGTCGGCGGGCCACTGGTTGGCCTCGGCCAGCAGCACCCGGCCCGGGTATTCGTCGTCGACCACCTTGCGGCACTTCTTCAGGAAGGCGTGCGTCTCGGGCAGGTTCTCGCAGTTGGTGCCCTCGCGCTCGAACAGGTACGGCACCGCGTCGAGGCGGAAGCCGTCGATGCCGAGGTCCAGCCAGAACCGCAGGACGTCGATCATGGCCTCCTGCACGGCCGGATTCTCATAGTTGAGGTCCGGCTGATGGGAGAAGAATCGGTGCCAATAAAACTGCCTGCGTACTGGATCAAATGTCCAGTTGGAGTCCTCGGTGTCGACGAAGATGATCCGGGCGTCGCGGTAGCGGTCGCTGGTGTCGCTCCAGACATAGAAGTCCCCGTAGGGGCCGTCCGGGTCGCGGCGGGACTCGACGAACCACGGGTGGCTGTCGGAGGTGTGGTTCATCACCAGGTCGGTGATGATCCGGATGCCGCGCCGGTGCGCGGCGTCGAGCAGAGCGACGAAGTCATCCACCGTGCCGAACTCCGGGAGCACCCGGTAGAAATCGCGGATGTCGTAGCCGCCGTCGCGCAGTGGGGAGTCGTAGAACGGCGGCAGCCACAAGCAGTCCACTCCCAGCCATTGCAGATAGTCCAGGCGGTCGATCAGCCCGCGCAGGTCGCCGGCGCCGTCGGCGTTGGAGTCGAGGAATGCCCGGACCAGCACCTCGTAGAACACGGCGCGCTTGAACCAGGTCCGGTCCGCGGGCAGCGCGCGCGCATGGGCGAAGTCGCCCGCGCTGGGGTGCTCCACGGTCCGCCCCGCCGGCCCGGTCTCCACGTGTGAGCCCTTCGCCGGGTCGCTGGTCACGTCCATCGAAGTTCCATTACCCCGCCCTCAGTAAATCGAACCCGTCGAACGTGTGGGTTATGCACTCGAAACGGGCTTTCGGGGTGCATAGGACCCACGTTCAATAGCAATCAGCGGACCCGGAGCACCACTTTGCCCCGCGCGGTGCGATTCTCCAGCGACGCCACCGCGGCGGCGGCCTCCTCGAGCGGGTACACCTCCGGTTGCGGGGGCGCGAGCCGGCCGGACTTCAGCAGCGCCGCCAGGCCGTCCCACTGCTCCTGCAGGGCCCCGGGGTGGCGCAACGTCCAGGCCCCCCAGCCCACGCCGACGACGTCAATGTTGTTGAGCAACAACCGGTTCACCTTGACCGTCGGGATCTCCCCGCCGGTGAAGCCGACCACCAGCAGCCGGCCGGCAGGCGCCAGGGACCGCAGCGAGTCGGTGAAGCGGTCCCCGCCGACGGGATCCATCACGATGTCGACGCCCTTGCCGCCGGTGAGCTCGGCGACGGCGTCCTTGAAGCCGTCGGCGAGCACCACATCGGTCGCTCCGGCGGCCCGCGCCACCTCTACCTTGTCCTCGGTGCTGACCACCGCGATCACCCGGCTGGCCCCGAGCGCGGGCGCCAGGCGCAGCGTCGAGGTGCCGATACCGCCGGCGGCCCCGTGCACCAGCACCGTCTCGCCCGGCGCCAGCCGGCCGCGCACGGTCAGCGCGAAGTACACCGTGAGGTCGTTGAACAGCAGTCCGGCACCGGACTCGAAGCTGACGTTGTCGGGCAGCGGGAAAACCCGTTCGGCGTCGAGCACCGCGGTCTCGGCCATCGCGCCGCCGATCATCGTCAACCCGACCACCCGGTCACCGGCGCGCACGTGTGCCCCGTCGGGCGCCGATCGCACCACCCCGGCCAACTCGGCGCCGAGAGTGAACGGCGGGTCCGGGCGGTACTGATAGAGGCCGCGGGTCAGCAGCGCATCGGGGAAGGCCACGCCGGCGGCGTGCACATCCACCACGACCGAGCCGTCGGGCACTGCGGTTGCGGTGGGTTCGTCGATCTCGAGTATCTCGAGGGCCTGCGGGCCGCCCAGCGTGGTGACCCTGACCGCTCGCATCAGGGCAGCTTGATGGAGAGCAGATCGACCTGCAGTTCGCCGCGCGGCGTCCGGTAGGTGACGGTCTCGCCGGCCTTACGCCCGTACAGCGCCAAGCCCAGCGGGCTGTCGGCGGTCAAGGTGGTGTCCTCGGCGCCGGCCGGGGTCTCCTCGATGTAGTTGACCACCCGCATGGCCACCTCCTCGCCGTCCGGCCACCGCAGCTTCACCTCGGTGCCGTTGGGCAGCTGGCCGTCGATGGTGGCGTCGCCGCCGGCCAGCAGGTAGGCCAGCCGGCTGATCTGCTCCTCCACACCGCCGAGGTCCTCGGCGCGCTGTAGAGCCTCGGCCGCATCCCCGCGATCCCCGACGGTGTCGGCGTCGGCGACCAGGTCGGCGCGCAACTGGTCGCGGCGCTTGCGCAGGTCGGCCAGTTCCGCCTCCAGACGGGCGCGTTCCTGCTCGGCGAAGTTCGTGTCCTGACTCATGCACGTCAAGGTACCGGCGCCGTCAAATGGCCGGGCATGCGAGTCGCAGGTTTCCCACCGCCGAACGGGGGCGTCCCTGCACAACGGGCCGGTAACCTCCGAGCATGGCCCGAGATCATGGCGACCCGGGCGATGCCCCGACCATGGCGCCCCCGCTGACCGAGATCGCCGACCCGAGCCGGCCGTCGGCGGCCGAGGAGGCGCGCACCATCGCCGCATCCACCAACACCGGCACCCTGGCGAGCCTGACGGCGACCGGTGACCCGTGGGCATCGTTCGTCACCTACGGACTTCTCGGCGGCGCTCCGGTGTTGTGAGTGTCCCACCTGGCCGAGCACGGCCGCAACCTGGCGGCCGACCCCCGGGCCAGCCTGGCAGTGGTGGCGCCGCACGGCGAGGCCGACCCGCTGGCGAGTCCGCGGATCACCCTGGCCGGTGTGGTGGAACAGCCGAAGGGGGCCGAACTCGACGCCGCCCGCGCCGCCCATGTTGCTGGCGTCCCGGCCGCCAGGTTCTACATCGACTACAGCGATTTCGCGGTCTGGGTGTTACGGGTGCACCGCGTGCGCTGGGTGGGCGGGTACGGCC
>JBAXUD010000236.1:0-5620 GCA_037129875.1 Mycobacteriaceae bacterium | reverse complement strand
CGGCCGGGTCAGCTGACCCCGCGAGCAGACGCAAACTCGCACAAATTCAACATTTGCAGTGCGAGTTTGTGTCTGCTCGCGCCAAGGGTGCCGACGTCAGCGTGGAACGTTGATGCAGCCGATCCCCGGGATGCATCCGCTGACGTCACCCGGAGTGACCTGACCGGCCGGGCCGCCCGGAATCGAACCTTCGACGGCATCGGGACCCGCCGTGCCCGAGGGGCCGCCGGGGACAGCCCCCGTCGCCCCACCCGGGGTCACCACACTGCAGGGACTGCCGTCGGGGTTCGTGCAGTAGGGATCTGCGGCAGCCGGCGCGGCGGTCAATACCGCGCCCGCCATCAATGCCGTCGCCATTGCGAATTTCATTGTCATAGCTGAGCTATACCCCATTTCACGCGAAAGGTTTGGTGAATCTCGGCGGCAGAATTTTGAGCATCGCCACCAGTGGTATCCACGGCCAGCCGGGAACGATCGCCCGGCCCTTCTCCCGTTCGATCGCGTCCACCATCTTCGCGACACCGGTCTCGTTGTCCACCATGAGCGTGGTCTTGGCAGTCCTGGCGGTCATCTCGGATTCGATGTAGCCGGGCTCGATGACGGTGACCCGTATCGGTCCGGAGGAATATTCGGCACGCAGCGACTCACCCAGCGACGACACTCCGGCCTTGCTGGCCGCGTAGGCCGCTTTCACCCCGGCCACCCCTTTGTTGCCCAGCACGCTGGAGATCAGGACGAGGTGCCCGGACCCTTGTCTCTTGAAGATCTCCAGCGCCGTCTCGATCTGCACCAGCGCCGATACCAGGTTCGTTTCGATCGTCGCCTTATTGGCCCAGAGCTTCCCGGTACCCAGCGGTGCACCCTTGCCGATGCCGGCGTTGACGATGACGCGATCGAGGCCGCCGAGCTCAGCCGCCAGCGCGGCGAATACCTGCGGCACCTTCTCGTGATCGTCGACGTCAAGTTCGGCGATCGCGACGGCGATACCCGGATAACGCTGGGAGAGTTCAGTTTTGAGCTCCTCAAGGCGGTCGAGTCGACGGGCGCACAACGCCAGGTCACGACCCCGGGCGGCGAATGCACGCGCCATCCCGGCGCCCAAACCAGAGCTTGCGCCGGTGATCAGGATCCGCTGCCTGATTTTCTGGGGCCTCATTTGAGCAACCTCGACATCCTCCGGTCGGCCAGCACCTTCCCACCGGTCTGACAACCCGGACAATATTGAAACGACCTGTCGGCGAAGGACACTTCCCGCACGGTGTCACCGCACACCGGGCAGGGCAGCCCGGTACGGGCGTGCACCCGGAGACCGGAGCGCTTCTCCCCCTTCAACGTTGCGGCCTGCTGGCCGACCGAACGTTCGACGGCGTCGGTCAACACCGACAGCATCGCGCCGTGCAGCGCGGCCAACTGCGCCTCGGTGAGCTTGGACGCCGTCGCGAACGGCGACAGTTTGGCCGTGTGCAGAATCTCGTCGCTGTAGGCGTTGCCGATGCCGGCGATCACCGACTGATCGGTGATGACGGTCTTGATCCGGCCGGCGTTGTGGCTGAGAAGTTCACCCAACTGCGCGGGACTGAGTTCCAGGGCGTCGGGCCCCAGCTTGGGGATACCCGGGACCTGGACCGGATCCGGCACCAGCCACACCGCCAGCCGCTTCTGGGTGCCGGCTTCGGTGAGGTCGAACCCCTCCGCGGATTCCGGTTGGCCGGACAGATGCACGCGCAAGGCGATCGGCCCCTTACCCGGCTTGAGCGGGGCGGCACTGAGTTTGTCCGACCAGCGCAGCCAGCCCGCCCTCGACAGGTGGGTGATCAGGTACAGATCGCCGGCCTGCAACCCGAGGTACTTGCCCCAGCGGTGGGCGGCGGTGACCGTACGCCCGTGCAGCGCGGCCACCGAGGGGTTGAAGGTCTTCAGTGCCGACAGCGACGCGACGTCGACCCGCTGCACCGTCTTTCCGACGGCGTGCCGGCGAAGGTGGTCGGCGAGTGCCTCGATCTCAGGGAGTTCGGGCATTCGGCACCGGTCAGCTCAGCGCCCGCTCGGCACTGCGGAAGGGCACCGACAGCACCCAGCCGACGAGTGACAACAGGATCGCCGCCCAGATCGCGGTCCACCAGAACTTGTCGATGTGCAGGCCCCAGTGGGTGGTGTGGTCGGTGATCCACGAGGTGATCCACAGCATCAGCGCGTTGACCACCACGTGGAAAAGCCCCAGCGTCAGGATGTACAGCGGAATCGAGAGCAGTTGGACGAACGGCTTGATGAACGCGTTGACCAGACCGAAGATGACAGCGACGACCAGGATGATGCCGACCTTCTGCAACGTCGAACTGCCGCCGACGAACGTCATGCCCGGAACGATGAGCGTGACCACCCACAGCGCGAGGCCGGTGAACGAGGCGCGCAAGAGGAATCCCATGCGCTCGATCATGTCACGCGCGCAGCAGGTAGGTGTCCATGATCCAGCCATGGCGCGCGCGGGCGTCGGCGCGCAGAGCGGCGATGCGCTCCCCGACCTCGCCCACGGTGCCGGCCACCAGAAGTTCATCCGGCGTGCCGAGGTAGGCACCCCACCAGATACGGGTCTGCGGCGGGCATCGGCGGAACACGCAGTCCCCGTCGAGCATCACCACCGCCGAACCCGACAACCCCCCGGCGGGCAAAGTGCTCCGCAACTGGCGGCCGGTGGTGATGAGCACCGGTTCGCCGACGTCGTTGAGCGGGATGCGGTGGCGGGCGGTCAGCGCCTGGACGGCGGTGATGCCCGGGATGACGTCGTAGCGCAGTTCGAGGTGCCGGCCCACCTCGTCGAGGATCCGCAGCGTGCTGTCATACAGCGACGGGTCACCCCAGGCCAGAAACGCGCCCACCCCGTCGGGCCGCAGTTCGGTTTGGATTGCCTTGGCCCACAGGCGCGCTCGCGCAGCGTGCCAGTCGGCGACGACGCGGCCATAGTCAAACCCGTCCGCGTCGCCATCCGCGTCGCTGGCGCGCTGGGGATCGGGAATCTCGACGAAGCGATAGGAGGAGTCGTCGGCGATGAAGCGGCGGCAGATCTCCCGGCGCAGTGCCACCAGGTCACGCTTGGCCTGGCCCTTGTCCATGGCGAAGAACACCTCGGTGTCGTTGAGCGCCCGGATGGCCTGCGTCGTCACGTGGTCCGGGTCGCCCACACCGATACCGATGACGTGGAGTGTGCGCATCAGAGCGCGCTCGCTTGCGCCGAGCGCAGTGCCCACCGGCCCAGAAGTGCGGCCGCGAAGCAGGCGCCGACCACCCCGGAAATCAACAGCGGCAGCCGCCCGTCGGCGCCCCACAGCAGACCTGCCCAAACCCCCGCGAACAGAATGGCCAGCCCGCTGCCGCCCTGGAAGACTCCCTGCGCGGTGGCCTGCCGGTCGGGACCGGCCAGCGAGGACACCCATGCCTTGCCCACGCCGTCGGTGCATGCGGTGAAGATCCCATAGACGCCGATCAGCACCCACGCGAGCGTGTGGTCGCGGGTCAGCCCCAGCCCGATATAACCGACGGCGAAGAACACCAGCCCGAACCCGAACACCGCGTAGCGCGGCAGCCGGTCGCTGAGCAGGCCCGCCGGGAAGCTTCCCAACGCGTACACCAGGTTGTAGGTGACGTAGGCCAGGATCACCCCGACGACGCTGAAGCCGATCTCGTTGAGCCGCAACAGCAGCAGTGCGTCCGGGAAGTTGACCAGACCGAAGCAGACCACCACCGCCGTGACCCGCCAGAACCGCCGCGGCAGCTCCCGCATGCCGGTCAGGAGCTTCTGGCGTGAGGGTCGCGGGCCCACCCGCGGCTTCTCCCACACCAGGGCGATGAGCAGCACCGACAGCACCGCCGGCACGATGGCGACGAAAAGAAGCGGCCGAATCTGATGGTCGAGCAACTCATAGCCGGCCAGTCCGATGAGTGGCCCGACGACCGCCCCCAGGGTGTCCATGGTGCGGTGGAAGCCGAAAACCTTTCCACGGTCAGTGTTTTCGACGCCATCCATCAGCAGCGCATCACGCGGCGCACCACGAACACCCTTGCCCAGCCGATCGACCACCCGCCCGGCCAGCACGCCGGGCCACGCCGCGGCGACCGCGACGATCACCTTGCCCAGCGCAGCCATGCCATAGCCGGTGGCGATCAACGGTCGTTTGGCGAACCGGTCACCGAGTGGGCCGACGGCCAGCTTGGTCAGTGACGCCGCACCTTCGGCGGCGCCCTCGATGGCACCGACCACCGACGGCGGCGCACCGAGGACCACGGTGAGGTAGATCGGCAGCAGCGGGTAGAGCAGTTCGCTGGCGGCGTCCTGGAGGAACGACACCGCCGAAAGCACCCGCACATTGCGGGTAAGCCAGGTCACCGTTCGGCTTGACGGTCAGAAGCAGAAACAGCCGGAGCCAGCACGAAGAAGTTCTCCTCCTCCTGCACGAAATGCAGGCACAGCAAGGCGTACAGACCGTACAGACAGGCCAGCAGATCGTCGGACTGTTCGGTGGTCACCGTACCGGCCACCTCGGCCATCTCCAGGTGGCTGTGCAACCGCTGGGACAGCCGGTGGATCTCGGCGTGCATTCGGCTCATGGTGGCGGTGGCCTCCGGGCTTCCGAGCGGGCCCGCCAGAGCCGGGTAGAGCGCACTGTCCTCTGCATCCTCGTGCGGCAGCAGGGTGTCCTGCAGGAAGCCGTCGGCGCCGCGCAAGGTCACCAGGGCGGCATCCCGCTCGCCCGCGGACACCTGCTGGGCTGCGTCGCGCAGGATGGACAGATCGTCGCGCATGCGGTCGTGCTCGCCCGCGAACCGCCGCACGAGTTCCTCCGCATCGCGATTCAGTGGGTGCGTCCCGGCATGGTCTGTGCGCAGCGCCCGCAGCGCGTTGAGGATCACAGCCAGATCGATCCCCTCCTGCAGCAGCGCACCCGCTGCCGGCGCGAGCAATCCGAAGGCGGCAAATCCCATGGCCGCCAAGGACAAACCCATCCCGAGGACCGCGCTCTGCACCGCGATGCGCCGCGACCGGCGGGCGATCAGCATGGCGTCGGCCAGCCGGTCGAGCCGGTCTGTCGTCAGCACGATGTCGGCAGCCTCCGAGCTTGCCGTCGAGCCCCGCGCGCCCATCGCGATGCCGACGTCTGCGGCGGCCAGTGCGGGCGCGTCATTCACCCCGTCGCCGACCATGGCCGTGACCGCCCGTTCGCATTCGGCACGCACCCGGGCCACCTTGTCCGCCGGAGTCTGCTGCGCGGCGACCTCGTCGAGCCCCAGCACCGTGCCGATCTGCTGGGCGGGTGCCGGGCGGTCACCGGTGAGCATCACCACCCGGGTCATGCCTGCCGCCCGCAATCGGCGCAAGGTTCGCGGCGCGTCCGCACGCAGTGGGTCGGCCAGCAGGATCGCTCCGGCAAGATCACCGTCGACCCGCACCCAGGCGATCACGGCACCGTCCAGGGATGCCCTCGACAGCACCGATGCGGTCCAGTCGGCCACCTCCCCGTCGGACAATCCGATGCCGTCCGACGACGATGCGGAGCGCAGCGACGAGGAGGAGTCGGACAATCCGATGCCGTCCGACGACGATGCGGAGCGCAGCGACGAGGAGGAG
>JBAXUD010000235.1:0-5651 GCA_037129875.1 Mycobacteriaceae bacterium | reverse complement strand
GCGTCGACGGGATCGATTCCGTACCAACCGGATCGGCTCATCCGGAAGCCGGTCATCACCTCGTCGACGATCAGCAGCGCACCGTGCTCAGCGGTTATGCGGCGCAGCGCTGCGTTATAGCCGGGCAGCGGAGCGACCGCGCCCATGTTGCCGGGTGCAGCCTCGGTGATCAATGCGGCGATCCCCCCGCCGAACTCGGCGAAGGCTTCCTCGACCGCGGCAATGTCGTTGTAGGGCAAGACGATGGTGTCGGCGGCCGTCGCGCCGGTGACCCCGGGCGAGGACGGCAGGCCCAGGGTGGCCACCCCCGAGCCGGCGTCGGCCAGCAGTGCGTCCACATGGCCGTGGTAGCAACCGGAGAACTTGACGATCTTGGACCGTCCGGTGAAGCCGCGCGCCAGTCGCACCGCGCTCATGGTGGCCTCGGTGCCGGAGTTCACCAGACGCACCCGCTCAACCGGGGCGACGCGGGCGATGATCTCGGCGGCAAGATCGGTCTCCCCGGGCGTCGGGGCCCCGAACGACAGGCCGTTGGCAGCGGCGCCCTGCACCGCCTCCACCACCGCCGGGTGGGCATGGCCCAGGATCATCGGACCCCAGGAGCACACCAGGTCGACATAGCGGTTGGCGTCGGCGTCGGTAAGCCAGCAACCCTGCGCGGAGGTGATGTAGCGGGGGGTGCCACCCACCGAGTTGAACGCCCGCACCGGCGAGTTGACGCCGCCGGGAATCACCGCGCAAGCCTCGGCGAACATCCTCGCCGAGACGGTCGGAGGTGCAGCCTGCTCGATCATGAGCACCAGTGTCCCAGCCGGGAATGGGTCGGTCGGCCAGAGGGTGGAAGGTCACAATGTGATCCCACCCACGGGCGGGACTTTGGTCCCTTTCTGCCGCACAGCAGGCGACAGGCCAGAGTTGGTTACGCTACCCTAACTTCATGTCCTCGGTGTCCGACCGGATGCGCGCCCGCGTGCTGGCCTCAGGCCGGGGCGCCGGCGTAGGGGCAGGCGTCGGCGACCAGACCGCACCGACCCTGGCCGATCTGCAACGCGGCCAGCGCGCCCGGGTGGTCGGCTACAGCATCGGCGTCGAACCCGGCGCCGCCCGCCGCCTGTTCGACCTCGGCTTGATGCCGGGGATCGATGTGACGATGGTTCGCCGCGCGCCGTTGCGCGACCCGGTTATCTTCCGGGTCGGCGACTACGAAATCGCGTTGCGCCGCGCCCAGGCCCGCGTCATCCACGTGGACCTCCAATCGGACCTCCCAGCGGACCTCCAAGCGGACCTAGCGCATTGAACGGCACGCACGATCACTGCGGAGGCGGCGGCGGTGTCTCGACCGCGCACGCCGGCCTGACCCGTTTCGCGGTCGTCGGAAGCCCCAACTCCGGTAAGACCACGCTGTTCAACGCGCTGACCGGACTGCACGCGAAAACCGGCAACTACCCGGGAGTGACGGTCGCCCGGTACGAGGGCACGATGCGTATCGGCGACCACGAGAGCGTGGTGGTCGAGGACCTGCCGGGGACCTACAGCCTGGACCCGATCAGCCCCGACGAGCAGATCGTCGTCGACGTCCTCGACACCGATCACCACAACACCCGCGTCGATGTCCCGGACGCCATGCTGGTCACTCTCAACTCGACGACGCTGCGACGCTCGCTGGGTCTGCTGGCCCAGCTGCAGCAGACCGGCCTGCCGATCTGCGTGGTGCTGACATTCACCGACGACCTGGCCCGGCGCCAGGGGAAGCTCGACATTCCGGCGTTCACCCGGGCACTCGGGGTTCCGGTGGTGACGGTGGTGGCCGGGCATCGTGACGGCCTGGCCGATCTGCGTCACGTGATGGCGCGGGTCGATACCTGGACTCAGCCGGTGGTGCCGCCACCCACCGAACCGTCCGAGGTGACCGGCTGGGTGGACTCCGTGCTGGAGTCGTCGGGGTACCGGCTGCCCGAGATCGACAAGCGCTCCCACCGGATCGATTCGGTGGTGCTGCACCCGGTGGCGGGAACCGCGATCTTCCTGTTGACGATGTTCGTCTTCTTCCAGACGATCTTCGCCGTCGCGGCGCCCCTTCAGGACTACGTGGCGACGTTCTTCGGCTGGCTCGGCGGGCTGGTGGCCGCCCATGTCCACATCGGCTGGCTGTCGGCCTTCCTGTCGCAGGCGGTGATCGGTGGCGTGGGCAGCGTGCTGGTGTTCGTGCCGCAGATCGCCCTGCTGTTCGTGCTGATCGCACTGCTCGAGGGCACCGGTTATCTGGCCCGGGCGGCGTTCCTGATGGATCGGGTGATGGCGCGCGCCGGACTGGAGGGCCGCGCGTTCGTGGCTCTGCTGTCGTCGTTCGCCTGCGCGATTCCCGGGATCATGGCGACGCGGTCGCTGCCGTCGGCGAAGGACCGGCTGGCCACCATGATGGGCGCGCCGCTGATGACCTGCTCGGCGCGACTTCCGGTGTACATCCTGCTGGTGAGTCTGCTGTTGCCCTCGGACGCGCGCGTTGGACTGTTCAACGCCCGCGGCGTGGTGATGTTCGCGCTGTACCTTTTCGGTGCGCTGTCGGCGATGGCCACCGCAGCGTTGTTCAAGAAGTTCACCTCCCGCAGCGGGCCGATGCTCCCCTTTTATATGGAGATGCCGCCGTATCAGGTGCCGCGGTGGCGCAACGTCGGCGCCGAGGTGTGGACGGCGACATCGGCGTTCCTGCGCAAGGTGACCTCGATCATCCTGGGGACCACGGTGGTGCTGTGGGTGCTGCTGAACCTGCCGATGCGCAGTGATGCGCAGATGACGGCGGCCGGCGTCGACACCGGCGATGACGCCGCCGTCGCGGCCTACGTGATCGACCACTCCTATGCCGCCTCGGTCGGCAAGGCTGTGGAGCCGGTGTTCGAGCCGCTGGGATTCGACTGGCGGATCAATATCGGCATCCTGTCGTCGCTGGCCGCCCGCGAGGTATTCGTGGCCACCCTGGGCCAGGTTGCCGCTGCGGAGAACCCGGAGGAACCTGCCCAGGCGCTGCGCGAGATGACGGTCCAGAGCGGCCCTGATGCGGGGCGGACGCTCTTCGATGCACCCACCATCGCCGCACTTCTGGTGTTCTTCATGTATGCGCTGCAATGCATGTCGACGGTGGCGGTGCTGCGCCGGGAGAGCGGATCGTGGAAATGGCCCGCGCTGGCGTTCAGCTACATGTTCGTCCTGGCGTGGGTGCTGGCTCTTGCGGCCCGGACCGTCGTGGCCGCCCTTACGTGACGGTCATCCAGACGTGATCGGCATTCACGCCGAACGGGTCGCCGCCGACGACCGAGTGGTCCGCTGGGTGGTGCCGGCCGGCACCCTGCCCGTCGGCCGGATACGCCAGGCCCCGGGCCGATTCGGTGAGATGCTCAGCGGCGCAACGATTTCCGATGCCCTGACTGAGCACACCGCGGTGTGGCTGTGGCTGCGCGAGGGCCTGTCCTGGGCGCAACGGGGTGCCGCGGTGCAGTCCGCCCTGCGCGACGCGCTCGCCGACCCGAACAGCTGGACGGTGGAGCCTGCTCCCGGCGAGGTACTCGAGCATGTCACCGCCGATCTGCTCGCCGGTTCGGTGGGCGACTTCGTCCGCTCGCACGGCGGCTCGGTGAGCACCCAACGCGCCGGGGACACCGTGACGGTGCGACTGGGAGGGGCCTGCGAACACTGTCCGGCAGCCGGGCTCACGCTGCGCGGGCGACTCATCGGCGAACTGCGCAGCCGCTGCCCGGGTCTTGTCGAGGTCGAGCAAGACGGCAGGCAGCTGACCCTGACGCTCACCAGTTAGACCGGGACCGCCCGCAGCGCCTCGGGCAGGCTGGGCAGAAAATGCTTAGTCGCGAAAGCCCTTATCTCCACGGCAGTCTCGACCGGTTCGGCGCTGGGCAACAGCAGCAGCATCATGGCGTAGCGCCAGGTGTTCTCGGCCAGTTCGTGGACGGCCTCGGGTCCGATTCGGTCGGCGAAACCCGGGGGGAAGATCACCTGCAGTGCCTGCTCGATGCGGCTGACGGCGGCGCGGTAGTGGCGGCGGGCCAACTCCAGGGTCAGCGCCGGTTCGTCGGCGATCATGCGGTGGAGGACTCGGTGATTGCGACTGCGCAGGATCGCGGAGGTGAAGGCCTCGACGTAGTAATTCGACTGTGGGCGAGCGCTTTTCAGCTCGGCGGCGATGTCGATGAACAGCCGGGCGTTCTCCCGATCCATCACCGCGGCGACGAGATCCTCCCGGTTGGCGAACCGGCGGTAGATGGTTGTTCGGCTGACCCCGGCGCGGCGGGCGACGTCATCCAGAGCCACCCTGCGAATCCCGTGCCGGTCGAACTCGACGAGAGCGGCATCGAGGATCGCTTGAGTGGACGCATCAGGCATTCCGCGCGAAACCCTCTCTGGCATAGGGGACGTAGCGCAGCGTCATCGGTACCCGTTCCCACAAGAAATTCACCGCGCGGGTGCGGCACAGCGCGGCGAAACGCTGATAGCGGCGTTCCTTGCGGTCATCCCACGGCAGCCCCAGAATCTCGCGGGTGCGCGGCGGCATGCCACCGGTGGTGAGGAACGCGGCGAGCGGATTGAACAAGGGGGCAACGACTTTCCACACCAGCGGGGAGATGCCCTTGGGCTTCGGGAAGCCCTTGGTGACGTAGCCGACACCGAACTTGGCGGTCGGATGGGCCACCAGGACGTCGTCGATCATGTGGTCCCAGTACTCCTCGAATGCCGCGTAATCGACAGGCATGGGACGGTCGCTGACGCCGTAGCGGCGGTACCAGGTCTTCGACTCCAGGTACATCTGCTCCTTCTCGGCACGGGACAGCTTCTTGACGAAGGTGTCGGTGAAGTAGAGCGCCTGGTCGAAGAAGGTGGCGTGCGCCCAGAAGTACGTGTCCGGATCCAGCGCGTGGTAGCGGCCCTTGTTCTCAGGAGTAGCGAAGTCCTCCGGGATGTCGCCCTTGATGTTGGTGTGGAACTGACGGACCTGCGGGCCGGCGTTGTCGTCCTCGCTGCCGTAGACGGTGCGGTAGATCGGCGGCAGTGATCGTTTGATCCGCGCTGAGGTGTCCGCGAAGAACACCGAGTGGTCTTTGACGCCCTGACCCAGGCCGGCGAGCATGTTCTGCAGCACCGCGGGCCGTGGACCGATCAGCGCGATGCGGCGGTCTCCGAAGTATTTCCACACCAGCGAATCGGGGCCGAGTGGAAGGGCGTCGGGTCCGGCGGTGTGCGTGGTCGCGGGGTGGGCCAGCTCCGTCATAGCAACAGTGTTACAGATTTCGCACTTTGTACCAAGTGCGGCGACAGCCCTGACAAACCGTGCTCCGGAGCAAGGTCACCAACGCTTGCGCCCACCTCACAGCGACAAAGTGCCGGACCGAAGCCCGTTCCCCATCGGTTGTCGCTCTGAGGTGGGCAATTGCGTTGGTGGTCCACAGCCAGTGACGGCTGTGACGGGTGGGACGGTCAGCGAAAGCGCTTGAGCCGCAGACTGTTGGTGACCACCAGGACCGACGACACCGCCATGGCGGCGCCGGCGATCATCGGGTTGAGCAGACCCAACGCCGCCAGCGGGATCGCCGCGACGTTGTAGCCGAACGCCCACACCAGGTTCTGCTTGATGGTGCGCAGGGTGC
>JBAXUD010000234.1:0-5673 GCA_037129875.1 Mycobacteriaceae bacterium | reverse complement strand
GCCGAGACCGGCGCGCTGGCCACCAGTTGGCACTCCAACAAGTTCATGCACCCCGGCAAAGACGGCGTCGTCCTGCCGATCCTTCACCTCAACGGCTACAAGATCGCCAATCCGACTGTGCTGGATCGTATTCCACAAGACGAGCTGCGTAGCCTGATGGTGGGCTACGGTCACAACCCCTATTTCTTCGAGATCGTCGACGACGGCTCCGCTGATCATTCCGACGCGCACCGCAGGTTCGCCCGCCTGCTCGACGACGTCCTCGATGAGATCGCCGCGATCAAGGCACGGGCGGCCGGCGGTGACGAATCGCGGCCCCGCTGGCCGATGATCATCTTCCGTCACCCCAAGGGCTGGACCGGTCCGGCCTATATCGACGGCAAGAAGACCACGGGATCATGGCGGGCGCATCAGGTGCCGCTGGCCAGCGCCCGGGACACCCCCGAACACCTGCAGGTCCTCGCCGACTGGCTGGGCTCTTACCGCGCCGGCGAATTGTTCGACGAGACCGGCAAACTGCACGCCTGGATCGCCGAACTGGCGCCGGCCGGCACGCTGCGGATGAGTGACAACCCGCACGCCAATGGCGGACTGCTGCTCAAGGACCTGCGGCTACCCGATTTCCGTGACTATGGGGTCGACGTGCCGGCGCCGGGCGCTTCCTTCGCCGAAGCCACCCGCGTGCTCGGCCAGTGGCTGAAGGACGTGGTGCGCCTCAACCCGGAGAACTTCCGGATCTTCGGGCCCGACGAGACCGCGTCGAACCGGCTGCAGGCCGTCTTCGAGGTCACCGACAAGCAATGGAACGCCGAGTTCTTCGGCCCCGAGGTCGATGACCACCTGGCCCGCGTGGGCCGGGTGGTGGAGATGCTCTCCGAGCATCAGATGCAAGGCTGGCTGGAGGGCTACCTACTGACCGGCCGACACGGGCTGTTCAACTGCTACGAGGCCTTCATCCACATCATCGATTCGATGTTCAACCAGCACGCCAAGTGGCTGAAGGTCACCAACGAAATTCCGTGGCGGCGGCCCATCGCGAGCCTGAACTACCTTCTGTCCAGCCATGTCTGGCGCCAGGACCACAACGGGTTCAGTCATCAGGATCCCGGCTTCATCGACCATGTGGTCAACAAGAGCGCTGAAGTGGTACGGGTGTACCTGCCGCCGGACGCCAATACCCTGCTGTCGACCTACGATCACTGCCTGCGGTCCCGTCAGTACGTCAACGTGGTGGTCGCCGGCAAGCAGCCGCATCCGAATTTCCTCACGATGGACGAGGCGGTCGCGCACTGCACCCGCGGGCTGGGCATCTGGGAGTGGGCCGGCACCGAGGAGCACGGCAGCGACCCGGACGTGGTGTTTGCCGCGGCCGGGGACGTACCGACCCTGGAGGCCCTTGCCGCCGCGGACCTGCTTCGTCAGCACATCCCGGAGCTGAAGGTTCGGTTCGTCAACGTGGTGGACCTGATGCGCCTGCAGGACGCGAGCGAGCACCCGCACGGGTTGTCGAACCGCGAGTTCGACATGGTCTTCACCGAGGACAAGCCGGTCATCTTCGCCTACCACGGCTACCCGTGGCTGATCCACCGGCTGGTCTACCGTCGCAGCAACGACGCCCGGATCCACGTGCGCGGCTATAAGGAGGAGGGCACCACCACCACACCGTTCGACATGGTGATGCTCAACGACCTCGACCGCTTCCACCTGGTGATCGACACCATCGACCGGGTGCCGGGCCTGGGGTCGCGCTACGCGTGTCTGCGCCAGCAGATGCAGGACAAGCGCATCGAGGCGCGCGAGTACACCCGCGAATACGGCGACGACATCCCTGAGGTGCGGGATTGGGTGTGGCCCGGGGCCCGCGACGTCGCAGGTGGCACCTCGGTGGCGGCCACCCTGGCCACGGGCGGCGACAACGAGTAATTCCGCCGGAGGCGGGCGAATAGCGCGCCAAGTGGTGGCGGCGCTCAACCACCCTTAAGATCCTGGTACCGCTGGAGAAGACAGCCGGCCTGGATCCAAGGATGGACATGGGACTGCGCAAGGTCGAATCGGAGCCGGTCGTCGCACCGGATTCTGCGGGCATCGTCGATCCCACCCCGGAACTGCAGTTCCGGACCATCCACGGCTACCGGCGGGCGTTCCGGATCGCCGGCTCGGGTCCGGTGATTCTGCTGATCCACGGGATCGGCGACAACTCCATGGCCTGGCAGCCGGTGCACAGCCGGCTGGCGCGGCGGTTCACCGTCATTGCGCCGGACCTGCTCGGGCACGGACAGTCCGACAAGCCGCGGGCGGACTATTCGGTGGCGGCCTACGCGAACGGGATGCGTGACCTGCTCAGCGTCCTGGACATCGACCAGGTGACGGTCGTCGGCCATTCCCTGGGGGGTGGCGTGGCGATGCAGTTCGCCTACCAGTTCCCACAGATGGTGGAGCGGCTCATCCTCGTCGGCGCCGGCGGGGTCACCAAGGACGTCAACATCGCGCTGCGTTTCGCCTCGCTGCCCGGCGGCGGTGAAGCGCTGGGTTTGCTGCGGCTCCCGCTCGTGCTGCCCGCCCTGCAGATCGCCGGCCAACTCCTCGCAACCGTGATCGGCTCCACGGGCCTCGGTCGGGACATCCCCAACGCCCTGCGCATCCTCGCGGATCTGCCGGAGCCCACCGCCTCGGCCGCCTTCACCCGAACACTGCGCGCCGTGGTGGACTGGCGCGGGCAGGTGGTGACCATGCTGGACCGATGTTATTTGACGGAATCCGTTCCTGTGCAACTTGTTTGGGGCGATAAGGACGCCGTCATCCCGGTGAGCCACGCCCATATGGCACATGCCGCGATGCCCGGATCGCGGCTGGAGATCTTCCCCGACTCCGGGCACTTCCCGTTCCACCACCACCCCGACCGCTTCGTCGATCTCGTCGAGCACTTCATCGACACCACCCCGCCCGCCCAACACGATCAGGAGCTGCTCCGCGAGCTACTGCGGCAAGGCAGGCTCGACAGCGCGATCACCGGCCCGCGGGACGCCCGCATTCTGGTGCTCGACGCACTCGAAAGCGACGAACGCAGCGCAACCTAGGCCGATTGCCAGACTCCGCAGCCCCGGCGATGAGAAGGTGTTTGTTCACCTTTCGTTAACTTCGGCGGCAGAGGGAGTCGGGCGTGCTTGAGGTATGCGAGGTCGGCAACAACGTCAGCAAAGAGGCTTACGAGGCGGCGATCCCCGACCTACGGGTCGGCTTGATCAACGCCCAGTACGACCTGCGTGACGCCGACTTCCCGGTGATCATCTGGATCGCCGGAGACGACCGGCTGGCCGCCAACGAGTTGGTGAACCGGCTCAATGAGTGGATGGACTCCCGCTACGCCGACACCCGGGTGTTCGCCGACCCCACCGAAGAGGAGAACCAGCGTCCGCAGCTGTGGCGGCTGTGGCGCTCACTGCCGCCCAAAGGCCGGGCCGCGTTCTTCGTGGGCGGACTGATGCGGGCGGCGATCCAGCGTGCCAACGGTGAGATCGACGAGCCGCACTTCTCCATCTGGCTTCGCCATATCGCCAATATGCAGAACGAACTGGTGGCCGACGGCGCACTGATCCTGAAGTTCTTCCTGCACACCCCCGCCAAGGAACAGAAGAAGAAGCTCAAGAAGGCCGCGAAGGATCCGAACGCCGGCTGGCAGGTCGACAAGCGGGACTGGACCGCGCTGGACTCGCTGGGGCCCGTGCTGCCGATCGCCGAGCGTATCCTCCGGGAGACCAGCGGACTGGGCGCCCCGTGGACGATCGTCGAGTCCACCGACTCCCGCTACCGCGACCTCACCGTCGCCAACACGATTCTCGCCGCGCTCACCGCGCGACTCAAAGACGACTCTCCCCATCACGCACTTGCCCTCGCCGAATCGGTGTTCGGCGACTACGACTCCGAGGCCAACGTCCTCTCCGGTATCGACCTGACCAAGACGCTGTCCAAGCGGGAGTATCGCGCACAGTTGGGCAAGGAGCAGGCCAAGCTCAAGAAGCTGTCCCTGGAGGCCCGCAACCGGGGCATCAGCACCGTGCTGGCTTTCGAGGGCTGGGACGCCGCGGGCAAGGGCGGGGTGATCCGGCGAATCACCGGGGCGATGGAGGCCGGTGACTACCGGGTGATCCCGGTGGCCGCGCCGACCGAGGATGAACGCAAGCACCACTACCTGTGGCGGTTCTGGCGCGACCTGCCGGCGGCCGGCCGGGTCGTCATCTTCGACCGCACCTGGTACGGCCGGGTGTTGGTGGAACGCCTGGAGGGCTTCGCCAGCCCGGCGGAGTGGCAGCGGGCCTTCGACGAGATCAATGACTTCGAGGCCCAGCTGGTCGAGTACGGATACTACGTGGCCAAGTTCTGGTTGCACGTCTCCCCCGAGGAGCAACTGGCCCGCTTCAAGGTGCGCGAGGAAACCGCGTACAAACAGCACAAGATCACCGCAGAGGACTACCGCAACCGCGAGCGGTGGGACGAGTACGTCAAGGCCGTGGACCAGAAGATCCTGCGCACCACCTCTGACGGCGCTCGCTGGCATGTGATTCCGGCCAACAGCAAGCAGTTCGCCCGGGTGGCGACACTCAAGGCCATCAACAAGGGACTGGCGCGCACGCTGCGGGAGAGTTGAGGGCACCTTTCAGCCGGCACCCAGATAGACAGGGGTATAGAGGTGGTAGGGGATTTGCCGCGGGCAGGGAGAAGACATGAGTGAAAACGCTGAGACCACAGTGACATCCGCCATTGGCACACCAATGACCTCCTACGACACCGATCACCGCGATCGTCGGCTTCGACGGGTCTTGTCGTGGGTCGGGATTGTCGCCGGCGTGGTGTTCATCGTGGCGGTGGTCTTCTTCTCGGGCTTCGCACTCGGCCGCGGGTCGGGCGGCTACCACGGGTGGCATCGCGGATACGACGGCCAGATGGGCCCGGGCGGCGGCATGGAAGGCTGCCCGATGATGCGCAACGGCGGGATGGGATCCGGCGGAATGATGGGTCCCGGCGCAATGATGGACCCCGAGGACATGGGACCGGGCATGATGCGTCCCGGTCAGGCACCCGCGTCGCCGAACCCGGCGCCGCCGCAGCGCTAGCGGAGGATCAGCCCTCGGAGAGGTACTCCTCGCCCCCGCCGGGGTAGCCACCGCCGAAGGTGGTGATGTGGACGTGGTCGTAGTGGCCGTAGTTGCCGCCGCCGGGACCGGCCGGGGTGTAGTAGGTGCCGCGCCAGATGACGTCCATGACGCCGAGATCGGTGGCGTTGCGCAGCGCGAAGTCGCGGATCGCATTGCCGAGCGCGATGCCGGAATCGCTGCCGGCGTCGGGGATCATGATGTCGATGGCGCGGCCCGACGGGTGCCAGGGCTTGGAATCCGGCCGTACACCGATGATGTTGTGAATCTGCGGGAACTCGGCGCAGACATTGCGCTCGACCCGGATCGTCTCGACCTGCAGCCCTTCTTCAGAGCCCACCCCCGGCGGAAGCGCCCGCGGATTGACGTCGATGTGGGCCGCTGGGACGACGATCGGCCCCTCGGCCGGAATGGCAGCTGCCGCGTCCACGACCGGTGCGGCCTCGGGAGCCGGAGCCGCTTCGGGAGCAGGAGCCGCCTCGGGAGCGGGCACAGCCTCGGGAGCAGGAGCCGCCTCGGGAGC
>JBAXUD010000233.1:0-5692 GCA_037129875.1 Mycobacteriaceae bacterium | reverse complement strand
GACTCGCTGTCCTACTACGGTCCGCAGGGCGGTCTGACCGCCGACGATCCGCGGATCTGGCCCAATATCGTTGCCGCTGAACTCGGTTGGGATCTCGAACTGATCGGGCGGATCGGGTGGACCTGCCGCGACGTGTGGTGGGCGGCGACCCAGGACCCCCGGGCCTGGGCGGCGCTGCCGAAAGCCGGTGCGGTGATCTTTGCGACCAGCGGAATGGACTCACTGCCGTCGCCGTTGCCGACCGCGATGCGGGAAATGATCCGCTACATCCGGCCGGCCACGGTCCGGCGCTGGGTGCGCGACGGCTACGGCTGGTTGCAGCCGCGGCTGTCCCCGGTGGCGCGCTCGGCCCTGCCGCCGAAGCTGACGGTGGAGTACCTCGAAATGACCCGCGGCGCAATCGACTTCAACCGTCCCGGGATTCCGATGGTCGCCTGCCTGCCGTCGGTGCACGTCGCCGAGATCTACGGCAACGCTCACCAGGGACGTCCCGGTACGGTCGCGGCCATCATCGACTGGTCGGCGCGATACCACGTGCCGCTGGTTGATCTGAAGGAGGCGGTCGCTGAGCACATCCACGGCGGCCGCGGGAATCCCGACGGCATCCACTGGAACTTCGAGGCCCACCAGGCCGTCGCCGAACTGATGCTCAAAGCTCTTGCCGAAGCCGGCGCGCTCCAGGATGACCAGGACGGCAAGGCCTAAGCGGTGTCCGTCGTCGTCGTGACGGATTCCTCCGCCCGCCTGCCGCCGGACCTCCTCGCGCAGTGGGACATCCGCGTCGTGCCGCTGCACGTTCTGGTCGACGGCGATGATCTGCGCGACGGCATCGACGACGTGCCGGCTGATCTGTATCAGCGCCCGCAGGTCAGCACCGCCGGGGCCAGCCCCGCCGAGTTGGCCCGCACCTACCGGACCGCGCTCGCCGACAGCGACGGGGACGGCGTCGTGGCGGTGCACCTGTCCACTGCGTTGTCCAGCACAGTGGGGGCTGCCCAGCACGCCGCCGCGGAATTCGGCGGTGCGGTGCGGGTAATCGATTCCAAATCGGCGGGGATGGGCACCGGCTTCGTTGCGCTGGCCGGTGCGCGGGCAGCGCGTACCGGCGCGCAACTCGATGAGGTTGTCGCACAAGCGGAATCAGCCGCATCGCGGGTGAGCGCCTATATCGTCGTGCAGCGCCTGGACAATCTGCGCCGCAGCGGCCGGATCGGGGCGGCGGCCTCCTGGCTGGGCACCGCGCTGGCGGTCAAGCCGCTGCTGCGCATCGACGACGGCAAGCTTGTGCTCGCGCAGCGGGTGCGCACCTCATCGAAGGCCACCGCGGCCATGATCGAGCAGGTGCTCGAAACGGTGGGGGAGCGCCGGGCAGCGCTGGCCGTGCAGCATGTCGACAATCCCGCCGGCGCCGCCGATGTCGCCGCTACCCTGGCCAGCGCATTGCCGGCCTGCGGTCGCGCCGTGGTCACCGACCTCGGGCCGGTGCTCGGTGTGCACCTCGGGTCCGGCGCGGTGGGTGTGGTGGTGGCGCTGGAGGCTTAGGGGCGAAAGCGGCCGGTGACCGGGGGCAGGTCCTTGAGCGTCACGATCCCCGCCGGCGCGGCCACCACGGCGGGTACCGCGTTTGTGACCGGCATCGCGGTGTAGATCATTCCCAGCCCCATGAAGCCCGTTTCGGTCCAGTCCCCGGGCGGCAGGCAGTGCAGCACGGTTCGCATGTTGGGTACGCCGAACACCTGGATGACGTGCCCGTGCTCCAGCGGCTTGGGCGGCGCCACGTGGCTGCCCATGGTCCAGTTGAAGCCGACGCTCACCACGTTGCGCTCACCCACCCAGCCGCGGTGGTAGCCGTACACCCCCGCGACGGTGCCCTCCGGGATCGTCATGAAGCCCAGGTCGGAGTCGCCGGTCGCGGGAGTGAACGTGACGTCGAAGGTCATCCGGTCCAGCTTCGCCCCGATCGCGTCGGCCATCATCGCCGCCGACTCGGCGAAGACCGCGCTTTCGTCGGCCACACTCTCGGCGAGCCCCGGGGTTTCGGGATCGCGGGAGAACCCCATCGCGGTCTGGGTTCCCGCCGACTCGTAGGTCGAGCAGTCCACCGACTCGGTGATCCGGATCTCGTCGACGCGTTCGCACGAGCCGGAGAGCACCATGGCCACCATGTTGGTCATCCCGGGGTGTGCACCGCTGCCGAAGATGGTGGAATTGCCTCGCTGACAAGCATTTCGGATTCGATTGAGGTCTGCCGGGCTCTGCTTGCCACCGGTGATCCAGGCGGCTGAGGTGCAGACGTTGACCCCGGCTTCCAGCAGCCGTTCCAGTTCGTCGATGCTCGGCCACAGCGGGTTGTAGCAGCACGCGTCGGGGTTGGTCGCCAGCAGGGCGTCGATGTCGTTGGTGGCGGTGATGCCGGTCGGCTCGCTCCAGCCGGCCAACTCGGCGGCGTCCAGACCAACCTTGTCGGAACCGTGGGCGTAGACCCCCACCAATTCCATATCCGGCCGGCCGATGATGGCGTGCAACGAGCGTCGGCCGATGTTTCCGGTGGTCCACTGAATCACGCGGATCGGCCGGTCGTTGGTGGCGGTCATATCTCTCCCGGGTGGTCACTGTCGGTGCCTGCAGTATGGACAGCCACTGCTTCCACAGTCTCGGATTCGTCCACAGAGAACCCCGGGTCGCCCCGGCGGGCGCTCTCGCCGACGGCACCGGCGCCTAACGTCCGCGCCATGCCGACCGAGGAGCCGCTGGCCACTCTCTACCGCCGACTGGGGGCACGCCCCGCGCCAATGCCCGACACCGACGCCGATCCGGATGCGGGCGAGGCCGACGAGGACTTCGACGCGGCGATTCCCAGTTGGGTGCCCGACGGTCGGCCCGCTCGCGGGCACGCCTGGCTGGCTGCGATACGTGCCGATCCCGGGCGTGCCGGCGGCATCGCTTTGGCGGTGATCGCCGCGCTGGCTGTTCTCATCACCGTGTTCACGCTGATCCGCCAGCGGCCGGCGCCGGTTGTCTCAGCCAACCTGCCGCCCGTGCAGACGGTGTCGGGTTCCGTCACCAGTTCCGCATCGCCGGCGCACCCCTCTTCGGCGGCACCGCCGTCGGAGCAGTCGATGGTCGTCAGCGTCGTCGGCCTCGTGCAGCAACCCGGGCTGGTCACCGTCACCCCCGACGCCCGGGTGGCCGACGCCGTCGCGGCTGCGGGAGGGGCGCTGCGCGGTGCCGACACCCTCGGGCTCAACCTGGCCCGCCACCTCGCCGACGGCGAGCAGATCGTCGTCGGCATCGCGGCACCGGCCGGACAGCGGCCGGCGCTGGGCAGTTCGGTGGGCGGGAAGGCGGCCGAACCGGCGCCGCCCGGCACCCCGGCGAAACCCGTCGGGCCGGTCGACCTCAACACCGCGTCCGCCGATGACCTCGATGCCCTGCCCGGAGTGGGTCCGGTCACCGCAGCGGCCATCGTCGCCTGGCGCGCGGCCAACGGCCGGTTCGCCACCGTCGATCAGCTCGGCGAGGTGGACGGCATCGGCCCGGCACGGCTGGAGAAGCTGCGACCCCTGGTGCGGGTCTAGATGACAACACCGGCCACCCGGCTCGACCTGCGGCTCGTCCCGGCGGCGTTCACCGCCTGGACGGTGACCGCAGCCGGGCTCGCGTTCGGGCTCGGGCTGTGGCTGGCCGCACTGAGCGCGGCCCTCGGTGCCGCCTGGTGGATGCTCGACCGTCGGGTGGGGACCCGGCATCCGCTGATACGGGCCGCCACGGCCGGAGTGCTGGGCGCCGCGATCGTCGGCGCCGGGTTCGGCATCTCGATTGCTCTGCGCGCCGACGCTGTTCACACCCACGCACTGGCCCGCTGGTTCGGTGCCACGCAATGGGTGACGCTGGCTCCGGTGGAGACACCGCGGCGGGCCGGTCCGGCACGGGTCATGTTCCGCGCCGACCTGATCCGGCTCGCGGATGCCGAAACCGACGGCACTGTAACGGTTTTCGCACCGGCAGTGGACTTCGGCCAGCTCGGGGCCGGGCAGCCGGCCAGATTTCGCGCCGACATCGCCCGGCCGACCCGGCGCGATCTCAGCGTCGCTGTTCTCACCGCCGCCGGACGCCCGGTGTTCGGGGAGCCCCCCGCTCTCCAGCGCACCGCCCGGGCGGTGCGGGACCGCTTCGCCGCCGCTGCCCGTGAGGTACTGCCTCCCGATCAGGCCGCCATGCTGCCGGGGCTGGTACTCGGGGATACCGCGGCGGTCCCGGCGGCGACAACAGCAGATTTCCGCACCGCCGGGCTGACACATTTGACCGCGGTGTCCGGGGCCAACGTCACCATCATCTGCGCGGTGATGCTGCTGTCGGCGCACCTCGTCGGGCCGCGGGCCGCGGTCGCCCTCGCGGCACTGGCGTTGGCGGTGTTCGTGGTGGTGGTGGAGCCCACAGCCAGCGTGCTGCGTGCTGCGATCATGGCCGCCATCGGGCTCATGGCGGTGCTGTCGGGCCGGCGGCGCCAGGCGGTTCCGGTGCTTGCCGCCACCGTGATCGCCCTGATGGTGTTCGCACCCCAACTGGCCGTCGACCTCGGCTTCGCGTTGTCGGTGTCGGCCACCGCGGCTCTGGTCGTGCTGGCGCCGGTGTGGTCAGCGCGGCTCGTCGGCCGGGGCTGGCCCAAGGTACTTGCCGACGCGACGTGCGTAGCTGCGGCGGCGCACCTGGTCACCGCACCGCTCATCGCGGCGATCTCAGGACAATTCAGCCTGGTCTCAGTGCTGGCGAACCTTTCTGCAGCCGTGGTGATTCCACCCATCACCGTGCTCGGGACCGCGGCGGCTGCGGTGGTGTGCCTGTGGGCGCCCCTTGCGGGTCTGCTGATCCGGTTCACCGGCCCGGAAGTGTGGTGGTTGCTGAACGTGGCGCACGCCGCCGGCCGGCTTCCCGGCGCCGCGGTGCCGGTGCCATCGGGATGGGCCGGCTTCGCCACGGTCGGTGGTGTGACCGTGGCCGCGGTGGTGCTGTGGCGATGGCGGTGGTTCCGGCTTGCCTGCGGTGCCGCGGCGCTGTGCCTCGCCGCGTGGTCGGTGTCGGGTGTCGTCGGCGCCGCGTGACAACATCGGGGGATGAGCGCGACGGCCGGACTGCATCTTGTCCTCGGCGACGAGGATCTTCTTATCGAGCGGGTGGTCGGCGACATCCTGCGGTCGGCACGGGCTGCGGCCGGTAGCGACGACGTGCCGGTCAACCGGTTACGGGGCGGTGAAGTGTCCACCAACGAACTGGCCGAACTGCTCAGTCCGTCGCTGTTCGCCGACGAACGCGTGGTCATTCTGGAGGCTGCCGCGGAAGCCGGAAAGGACGCCGTGGCCCTGATCGCCGGAGCCGCCGCCGACCTGCCGCCCGGCACCGTGCTGGTGGTTCTGCACTCGGGCGGGGGCCGGGCCAAGGCGCTCGCCGGTCAGCTTCGTGATCTGGGTGCCCAAACCCACCCGTGCGCCAAGATCGCCAAGGCTGCCGAACGGGCGGACTTCGTCCGGGCCGAGTTCCGTGCTCTAAAGATCAAGGCCGACGACGACACCGTCGCCGCCATGCTGGAGGCGGTCGGCTCCGACATCCGGGAGCTGGCGTCGGCATGCTCGCAGCTGGTCGCCGACACCGCGGGCCAGGTGAATGCCGCGGCGGTTCGCCGCTACCACAGCGG
>JBAXUD010000232.1:0-5729 GCA_037129875.1 Mycobacteriaceae bacterium | reverse complement strand
GATCAGCTGCAGGGATATCTGCTTGGCAAGCCGGCACCAGCTACGGCGTCGTGACGAAACTTCCTGCAATTGACCAGCTCCAGGAAGAGCGCGGTGCCGACGACCCGGGAGGCCAGTGGGGCGCGTCAGGTGTGGCAGGCTGAGCAGCTGTGACCCAGCAGCCGGACCTCCCGCGCAGGACAGGTCCGTTCGCCGCCGGCGACCGGGTCCAGCTGACCGACGCCAAGGGCCGGCACTACACGATGATCCTCAAGCCCGGTGGTGAGTTCCACACCCACCGGGGGATCGTCGCCCACGACTCCGTCATCGGCACGCCTGAGGGCAGCGTCATCAAGGCCTCAGGCGGTGACGCCTTTCTGGTGTTACGCCCACTGCTCATCGACTACGTGATGTCGATGCCGCGTGGTGCGCAGGTGATCTACCCGAAGGACGCCGCGCAGATCATCCACGAGGGCGATGTGTTCCCCGGCGCACGCGTGTTGGAGGCCGGTGCCGGATCCGGCGCGTTGACCTGCTCGCTGCTGCGAGCGGTGGGACCGGCGGGCCGGGTGATCTCCTACGAGGTCCGCGACGACCACGCCGAACACGCCCGCCGCAACGTGGCGACGTTCTTCGATGGGGACCCGGAGAACTGGACGTTGACACTCGCCGACGTGGCCGACTGCGATCTGCCGGACGCTTCCATCGACCGGGCAGTGCTCGACATGCTCGCGCCGTGGGACGTGCTGGACTCGGTGGCGCGGGTGCTGGTGCCCGGCGGCGTGCTGGTCATCTATGTCGCCACCGTCACCCAGCTGTCCAGGGTGGTCGAGGCGCTGCGCGAGCAGCAGTGCTGGACCGAACCGCGGTCGTGGGAGAGCCTGCAGCGCGGCTGGAACGTCGTCGGCCTCGCGGTGCGCCCGCAGCACAACATGCGCGGCCACACCGCGTTCCTCGTTTCCGCGCGCCGATTGGCCCCCGGTACGGTCACGCCGACGCCGCAGCGCAAGAAGGGCCGCGGCGGCGTTGCGGCGGCGAGCGACTGACTTGATTCAATCGTCGCTGTGGCGCAAATCCCTTCGTGCCGAAAGCAATTCGATTTCCGGGCGCGCGGCAACCAGGCGTTCGGCTGAATCCAAGACGTCGACCAGATGAGCTCTGTCTGCTGCGGCCACCGCTATGCCGATGCCGGCCCGCCGATGCAGATCCAGCCAACCGGTCTCGGCGGCCGAGACACTGAAACGTCGCTGCAACTCGGCCACCAGGGGCCGCACCACTGACCGCTTCTGCTTGAGCGAACGGACGTCGCCGAGCAGGATGTCGAACTCAATCCAGCCGATCCACACGTCGCGCCTCAGAGCGGGCGGTGCTGTCGCACGCCCGGTTAGGCGCTGAAGATGGACAGCACCGTGCTGGCCGACGCGCGGGACAGCTTCCAGCCGCCCTGGTCGACGAAGGTGACGCTCTGGGTGGTTGCCGGCATGCCGGGTCCGGCAGCGGTGACGGTGGCGTTGGCCAGGCCCGGGCCCGTCGGAACAACGTCGCCGACGGTGAAACTCAATGGAATCTGGCCGTTCGCCACAGCGTTCTTCATCAGCGCGTCGGCGGTACGGGCCTCGATCCGGCCGATGCCGCCCTCGACCAGGTAGCCCTTGCTGGCGAACGGGACGCCCGGGTCGGCCAGGCTGATGAGGACGCCGGTGAGCTGGTCGGTGGTCGGCACGTCGGCCGCGGGATCCAGTGGCAGGGGCGCCCCGAACACGGCCAGCTGCACTGCCGGAGAAGCGCTCGACGTGATTGATATCCCGGAGGTGATTCCCGCTGCGGCGCCACCGGCAATGGCAGCTGCTGCCATGCACGTAGCGAGCATTTTCTGGGTCACGGCTGTCCTTTCGATCGGGCCCTACTGCCTTCGAGGTTAACAGTGATGTCAGAGTGTCGAAATTCGCCAGGCGCCCACAATGGTTCAATCGCCGGTAGCGTTGGCGTATCCACGGCACCAGATTCGGTGCGCGGAAGGAGCCGTTTATGAGTGAGTCACATCGATCTGAGTCTTTCGGTGCCCACGACGACGGGGATCCCGCCGAATTGGAACAGCTGCGCCGCGAGGCGGCGGCTCTGCGCGACCAGCTGCAGACTGCCAGCGGCGGTCAGCGTTCCCGCGAGGTGCAGCAACTGGAAGCCCGGATCGACTCGCTGGCTTCTCGTAACGCCAAATTGATGGACACCCTCAAGGAAGCCCGTCAGCAGCTGCTGACGTTGCGTGAGGAGGTCGACCGTCTGGGTCAGCCGCCGAGCGGCTACGGCGTGATGCTGGGCGCCCATGACGACGAAACCGTCGACGTGTTCACCTCCGGCCGCAAGATGCGGCTGACCTGCTCACCCAATATCGACGTCAAGGAAATCAACAAGGGCCAGACGGTCCGGCTCAACGAGGCACTCACCGTGGTCGAGGCCGGTAATTTCGAGGCCGTCGGCGAGGTCAGCACGTTGCGCGAGGTGCTTTCCGACGGGCACCGCGCGTTGGTCGTCGGGCACGCCGACGAGGAACGGATCGTCTGGCTGGCCGAGCCGCTGGTGGCTGCCGAGGACATGGCGCCCGAGGTGGCCGAAACCCTCGACGATGACGATCAGCGTGCGCGCAAGCTGCGCCCGGGCGATTCCCTGCTGGTCGACACCAAGGCCGGCTACGCCTTCGAACGCATCCCCAAGGCCGAGGTCGAGGACCTTGTCCTCGAAGAGGTTCCCGACGTCGCGTACAACGACATCGGCGGACTGACCCGCCAGATCGAGCAGATCCGCGACGCGGTGGAACTGCCGTTCCTGCACAAGGAGCTGTACCGCGAGTACTCGCTGCGCCCGCCCAAGGGCGTGCTGCTCTACGGGCCGCCCGGCTGCGGTAAGACGCTGATCGCCAAGGCGGTGGCGAACTCGCTCGCGAAGAAGATGGCCGAAGTGCGGGGCGAGGATGCCCGCGAGGCGAAGTCGTACTTCCTCAACATCAAGGGCCCGGAACTGCTCAACAAGTTCGTCGGCGAGACCGAGCGTCACATCCGATTGATCTTCCAGCGGGCCCGCGAGAAGGCCTCCGAGGGCACCCCGGTGATCGTGTTCTTCGACGAGATGGACTCGATCTTCCGCACCCGCGGCACCGGCGTCAGCTCCGATGTCGAGACCACGGTCGTGCCTCAGTTGCTCAGCGAGATCGACGGCGTCGAGGGTCTGGAGAACGTCATCGTCATCGGTGCCTCCAACCGCGAGGACATGATCGATCCGGCGATCCTGCGGCCGGGCCGACTCGACGTCAAGATTAAGATCGAGCGTCCGGATGCCGAAGCCGCCCAGGACATCTTCAGTAAGTACCTGACCGTGAACCTGCCGGTGAACGCCGACGACCTTGCGGAGTTCGGGGGCGACCGGGCGCTGTGCGTCAAGGCGATGATCGAGAAGGTTGTCGACCGGATGTACGCCGAGATCGATGACAACCGTTTCCTGGAGGTCACCTATGCCAACGGTGACAAAGAGGTCATGTACTTCAAGGATTTCAACTCCGGCGCGATGATTCAGAACGTCGTCGACCGGGCCAAGAAGTTCGCGATCAAGTCGGTGCTCGAGTCAGGCCAGCACGGTCTGCGAATCCAGCACCTGCTCGACTCGATCGTCGATGAGTTCTCCGAGAACGAGGATCTGCCCAACACCACCAACCCTGATGACTGGGCACGCATCTCGGGCAAGAAGGGAGAGCGGATCGTCTACATCCGCACCCTGGTGAGTGGCAAGACCTCCAGCACCAGCCGGGCCATCGACACCGAGTCGAATCTCGGCCAGTACCTCTAGCCGCACGACGATCAAGCGGCTACTAGAACTGCAGCGAATAGCTGTTAGTCAGGTCGTCTTGGGTGACGTGGGCGTCGCGCGCGGTGGTGTCGACCCGCAGTGGATGCGACAGCGTGCGGGTCTGGTAACTCCAACCGGCCGGAAGGTGCAGCCGGCTCGCCAGTCCGGGTAGGTCATCGAGAGTCAGGCCCTTGTCGACGATCTGGCTCCAGGTCTGCATCACCCAACGCTGTCCATCCGGGTCGACCAGTTCGAAGATGGGACGGCCGGCATCGAAGGTGAACACCGCTTTACGGTCAACCCTGTTGACGCTGTAGGGCGCGGGGTTCATCGATGAAAGTTTGACGACTGCCTGCTCGATCATATCGATGCCGCCGAAGTTCATCGTTGCCTGCGGGCCCGCTGCGTGCTTGTCGATACTGCTCATCAACCAGTAGCGGGGGCCGTTGAGCAATACGGCGACCACGCCGTTCTCCTTGGCAATTTTCTCAGCATCGAGAGAGTCCCATAGTTCGGCCGGGCAGTCGTTGAGCGGAAAGCTGTTGTAGACAGCCGCTTGGGGTCCGGACTCGGTGATCCGAACCAGCATCACCTCGCCGTAGCGAAGCCCGAACACATCTCCGGATTGATCAGCCATGAGCATCCTCAGTCGTCGAAATCGGTGATACCGCTTTGATTTTAGTCTGACGGGCGTCCATTGACCGATACCGGCCGAGAGCGACAATAGTGAGCCGTAAATCGTCGAGAATCGGGTCGAGAAACTGTGCGCGGTACTGCGTGTCGGTGACCGCTTTGGCAGCCAGGTACATGAACGTGATCGCGGTCAATAACATCGTGGTCTGAATCAGCGGGTCGGGGATCGGCAGTGTCATACCCAGCAGCCGTCCGTCAGGGCTACCGGCCCCGCGCGTCCAGGCATCGAGAACAGCGGGACTGACCAAGATCAGGCCGAGCACGAAGAACACGGTGCCCGTCATGATCGCGACGGTGAGCACGTGCACCACCTGTGAGGCGGCCACCACGAACACGGTATTGAGACGTTCGCCCAGGGAAAGGCCGCGGGAATCTGGTGGATCGGGCACACCCTCGAACGGAGTTCCGGCGAGTTTGTCGGCGTCACCGGCTACAGCGCCCGGGGCCCTCAGCAACGGCCGAACCTCCGTCATCGTGCTGGACACCAGGAACGCGGCGGCGATGAGGAACAGAAAGCCCATCCCCAGCCACAGGCGGCCACGACTGATCAAGGAGGTCATCAGCCAGACGTAGGTGTTGAAGAACACCAGAAATGTGAGCAGGACGACCGGAAGGGCCCGGACGAACATCCCCGCGGCGTAGGCGAGGTTTGTCAGCGTCAGTTCGGCTGCCCAGCCCAGGATCGAGCCGAGGCCCGTCGCGGTGAGTGCCAGGACCGCGCCGAGCATAGCCCCCCAGATGATCAGATTCACCAGGATCCGTGCACTCGGTCCACCGAAGACCGCACCCAGGGCGATGATCGCCACGGCGAGATCGGCGATCAACACCCGCCGCACCGTGGAGTCGATTTTTGCCACGAACCATCCCGCGGCTACGGCGGCAGGCAGTACCAGCACCAGGATGGCCAGAACGAATCCTTCGGCCAGGTCCGGCCGCCCGTCGATGTTGATGGTGTGCTTTCCCAACAACCTCACCACGATGATCGAGTTCACCGCGAAGACCGCCATCGCCGCGAGAGCGGGCGCCGACCGGCTCCACACCCGGCGTAGCAGTGCCCCCGGTCGCAATACGGCGGGAAGTCCGCGGGCGAGGAACCAGCGTTCGGCGGCTTCGGTCTCGGCCGGCATGTGTGGAAACCCTAGCGGCTCAGCGCGCATCGTCACCCGGCTGGTTCGGATTGCCGGGTTCCTCCTCGCGCTAGCGCGCATCGTCACCCGGCT
>JBAXUD010000231.1:0-5745 GCA_037129875.1 Mycobacteriaceae bacterium | reverse complement strand
GCAAGCGCCCCACCGTCCGCGGTGTCGTGATGAACCCGGTCGACCACCCGCACGGCGGTGGTGAGGGTAAGACCTCCGGCGGCCGCCACCCGGTGAGCCCGTGGGGCAAGCCGGAGGGCCGCACCCGCAAGCCGAACAAGCCGAGCGACAAGCTCATCGTCCGCCGCCGTCGCACCGGCAAGAACAAGCGCTAGGGCAGGGGAGTAACAGATGCCACGCAGCCTGAAGAAGGGTCCGTTCGTCGACGACCATCTGCTCAAGAAGGTCGACGTTCAGAACGAGAAGAACACCAAGCAGGTCATCAAGACCTGGTCGCGTCGTTCGACCATCCTGCCTGACTTCATCGGTCACACCTTCGCCGTCCACGACGGCCGCAAGCATGTGCCGGTGTTCGTCACCGAGGCGATGGTCGGCCACAAGCTGGGCGAGTTCGCCCCGACGCGGACGTTCAAGGGCCACATCAAGGACGACCGGAAAGCGAAGCGCCGATGACGACAACGACTGAATATCCTTCGGCCTCTGCCGTCGCGAAATACGTGCATATCTCGGCGAGCAAGGCCCGCCGGGTGATCAACCTGGTGCGCGGCAAGTCGGTCGAGGAAGCCCTCGACATCCTGCGCTGGGCGCCCCAGGCGGCCAGCGAGCCGGTGGCCAAGGTGATCGCCAGTGCCGCGGCCAACGCGCAGAACAACAACGGACTCGACCCGCGGACCCTGGTGGTCGCCACCGTCTACGCCGACGAGGGTCCCACCGCCAAGCGCATCCGGCCGCGCGCCCAGGGCCGCGCCTTCCGGATCCGCAAGCGCACCACCCACATCACCGTGATCGTGGAGAGCCGGCCGCCGCGCGATCAGCGCGCCGGACAGTCCACCCGGTCGCGTCGCGCTGAGGCCAGCAAGTCCGCCACGAAGGCTCCGGCCACCAAGGCAGCAGCCACGAAGGGAGGCTCGAAGTAGTGGGCCAGAAAATCAATCCCCACGGCTTCCGGCTCGGTATCACCACCGACTGGAAGTCCCGGTGGTATGCCGACAAGCAGTACGCCGAGTACGTCAAGGAAGACGTCGCGATCCGTCGCCTGCTGGCCACCGGCCTGGAGCGCGCCGGCATCGCCGATGTCGAGATCGAGCGCACGCGGGATCGCGTTCGTGTCGACATCCACACCGCCCGTCCGGGCATCGTCATCGGACGCCGCGGCACCGAGGCCGACCGCATCCGCACCGACCTGGAGAAGCTCACCGGCAAGCAGGTGCAGCTGAACATCCTCGAGGTCAAGAACCCCGAGTCGGTGGCACAGCTGGTCGCCCAGGGCGTCGCTGAGCAGTTGAGCAACCGCGTGGCGTTCCGCCGCGCGATGCGCAAGGCCATCCAGTCGGCCATGCGCCAGCCCAACGTCAAGGGCATCCGGGTGCAGTGCTCCGGCCGCCTCGGTGGCGCGGAGATGAGCCGTTCGGAGTTCTACCGCGAGGGTCGGGTGCCGCTGCACACGCTGCGCGCCGACATCGACTACGGGCTCTACGAGGCCAAGACCACCTTCGGCCGCATCGGCGTGAAGGTGTGGATCTACAAGGGCGACGTCGTCGGGGGCAAGCGTGAGCTGACCGCAACCGCGCCGTCGGCCGACCGTCCCCGTCGTGATCGTCCCGCGGGCACCCGGCCGCGCCGCAGCGGTGCTTCGGGCACCACGGCGACGAGCACCGAGGCCGGCCGCGCAGCGTCGGGCACCGACGAGGCCGGCCCGATCGCGCAAGAGGCCGAGCCGGTGGCCGTTGAGGCTGCGCCGGTAGCCGAGAGCGCCGAGTAAGGACTAGGAAGCGTCAATCATGTTGATTCCCCGTAAGGTCAAACACCGCAAGCAGCACCACCCCAAGCAGCGTGGTATTGCCAGCGGTGGCACCAGCGTGACGTTCGGTGACTACGGCATCCAGGCTCTGGAGCACGCCTACGTCACCAACCGGCAGATCGAGTCCGCCCGTATTGCCATCAACCGCCACATCAAGCGCGGCGGCAAGGTGTGGATCAACATCTTCCCGGACCGTCCGTTGACCAAGAAGCCGGCCGAGACCCGGATGGGCTCCGGCAAGGGCTCGCCCGAGTGGTGGGTCGCCAACGTCAAGCCCGGCCGGGTGCTCTTCGAGCTGAGCTACCCGGACGAGAAGGTCGCGCGCGACGCACTGACGCGTGCCATCCACAAGCTGCCGATCAAGGCACGCATCGTGACCCGAGAGGAGCAGTTCTGATGGCAGTGGGCATCAGCACGGGCGAGTTGCGCGAGCTTACTGATGAGGACCTGACCACCAAACTCCGGCAGGCCAAGGAAGAGATGTTCAATCTGCGCTTCCAGTCGGCCACCGGACAGCTGGCCAACAACCACCGGTTGCGCATCGTTCGTCAGGAGATCGCGCGCATCTACACGGTGCTTCGTGAACGTGAGCTGGGTCTGGCCTCCGGTCCCGGCGGTGAGGAGTCGTAATGACTGAGACTAAGAGTTCGGGGCCGGGCCCCAAGAACACCCCGGCTACCGAGAAGGTGCGCGGTCGCCGCAAGACCGCGATCGGCTACGTGGTGAGCGACAAGATGGAGAAGACCATCGTCGTCGAGCTGGAGTCGCGTGTGCAGCATCCGAAGTACGGCAAGATCATTCGGACCACCAAGAAGGTCAAGGCCCACGACGAGGACGGCTCCGCCGGTATCGGCGACCGCGTGTCTCTGATGGAGACCCGGCCGCTGTCGGCCACCAAGCGCTGGCGCCTGGTCGAGGTCCTGGAGCGGGCCAAGTAGTTCCGTGACGTTTCAAAGACGCCCAGCGCCAACGGCGCTGGGCGTCTTTCGTCTCAGCTGAACCGCAGTCGCAGGAGCGAGCAGTCGTCACTGAACAGCCCCGCCAAGGTGCGCGCCTGCAGTTTCCCGGCGAGATCGTCGACGGTCCAATCGCACGACTTGTAGAGGGCGCTGCACAACGCCACGAAGTCGTCCAGTGACCACGTTGCCCCCTCGGGCAGCGGAAACTCGAAAGCGCCGTCGCTGTAGAGCACTAGCTCGGCGCCGTGCGGAATTGTGTGCGTATCGCAGCTGAAAGCGGTGTCGGCGAACATGCCCACAGGCACGCCCGGACTTGCCAATCGGACCGGATCAGTGACGGAGTCGGCGAACACCAGGGCCGGCGGGTGGCCCGCGCTGGCGTAGCGCAGTGTCCGGCTGGATGCCTGGAAGACGCCGTACCACATGGTGAAATAGTTGTCGCCATGCTGGTCCATGGGGAACTTCGCGTTGAGTTCAGCCAGTACCTCGGCAGGTTCCAGCAATGTCTCGGTCGGCAGCGAACCTGATCGCAGCAGGTTGTGTACCGAAATCGATTCCAGCGCAGGCGCAATGCCATGTCCGGAGACGTCGATCAGGTAAATGAGCAGGTGATCGTCGTCGATCCACCGGTAGTCGAAGCAGTCGCCGCCGAGTTCCCGGGAGGGCAGATAGTGTCGCGCTACCTGCACCGGGCCATCCAGGTCTCCGGGAAGCAGCGAGTTCACGTAGGTTCCAGCGGCCTTGAGTTCGGAACGCAAGCGGTCGGTCTGGGCCTGAAGACGTTGTGCGAGTGCGCGATTCTGCAGATCGCGCTGGGCGATGTGCTGTCTGCTCAGGACCTCCGCAGTGATGTCCATGACCTGTGAGATGAAGTACTCCACCTGTCCATGGGCGTCGCGCAGACAACTCACCGACAGGTCAGCCCAGATAGGGTGGCCGTCGGCGTGGATGTACTGCGTTTTCAGCCGGTAGTGGTCGATGCGGCCCGCCAGCACTTCATCGGCCTGTCGGAGATCGCGCTCCAGGTTCTCGCCCGACGTCAGTTCCTGCCATGTCTTGGTTTTCAGCGTTTCGGCGTCGTAGCCGAAGAAGTCGCACAGCGCCTGGTTGATCGCCTCGTACCGCCCCTCGGGAGTCACTATGCTCATGCCGACGGCCGAGTTGTCCATCAGTCGGCGATATCGCGCGTCGGCGCGGGCCTCCTGCAGGCGCGCCTTCTCGACCTGCTCGAGCGCCTCCACTTCGTCGTCGATCACACGGAAGGCGACCGTCAATCCGTCCGGGTCACCGTCTGCATTGTGAAAAGGCTTGCCGTGCAAATGGATCCAGTGTGTGGTGCCGTCCACCGAGAGTAACCGGCTGAGGGCGACCACACTCTCGCCGGACGCGATGCGTTCAATGATCGCCGCCTGATTTCCAAGCTCGTCCGGGGGGACTGTTGCGCGCATGTCTTGACCGATCCAGTGTTCGGGCGGCGCGCCCAGGACTTCTTCGACCGACGGCGAAACCCAGATGATCACGCCATCGCGCAGGTGCGCCACGACATCACCGGAGTTCTCCGCCAGTAACCGGAAGCGTTCCTCGGAATGTGCGATCCGCCGCGCCGTCTCGAACCTGTCGGTGACGTCGCGCCAGGTCAGGGTGATGAAGTCACCGTCCACGTGGTTCCCGCGGATGTCGTAATGCCGCGAGTCGGCGAGCATCTCATTGTCGTAGCGAACATCATCGAGGATCATCGGCTCGTGCGAGTCGGCGCACTGGGCATACCGGGCCAGCAGTCCGGAGGGCTTGAGGTTCGGCATCGTCTCCAGCAGAGTGCGTCCGATCAATTCGTCGCGGGTGGTCTCCAGGTATTGCCAGGTAGCCCGGTTGACGTCGCGATAGACGAAGTCGGTGATCTGCCCATTGGAATCACGAACGGCTTCCAGCAGCGCTTGCGGATCGAGCATCCCGTCTGCCGATGCCCGAAGCAGTTCGTGCGCCCGCTCCAAGGACTGCAGCGCCGTCGAGGACTGGGACTCGTCGTAGAAGACCCACGTCCGGCCCCGGAAGTCCTGGTGCCGAACGGGTTTGGACACCACGAACACATGGCTCGGCGAACCGGCGAAGCGCCACATGCACTCGACCGAGGCCGCCGGGTCTGACTCCACAGCCCTGATGCAGGAATCGACGTCGTCGCGATTCAGTGCCCGCTGTGTCAGCATGGTCAGGGCGGTGCGGAAATCGGACTCCGGTTGCTTGCCCTGCGGAAGGTCCAGCAGTGCCGCGGCCGCGGCGTTGACGGTGACCTCGCCGAGTTCGGGATTGACCGTGACGACCCCGTCCTGCAGACCGTCGACAACAGCGCGCAGACGTTCGGCGTCCCCTTCAACGGCATGGAACTCCCGGGACAGCTGTGCGATCGCGCTCACCTCGTCGAGAGCCTGACGCTGCCGTTTCTCGGCATGGTCGAGTTGCTCGGTCATGTGCGGTCGGCCCGGTTGATCCTCGGTGACGTTATCAGCCGAATCGTCGGTCTCGCATCCTGGCGCGCAGCCCGGACCTGCAGGGATGGCCTCAGTCGAACTTCAGCAGGACCATGGAGCAGTCGTCTTCGAACCCCGCCGCCGCATTACGCGTCCGAAGCTGGGTCATCAGTGAGTCCAATGTCCAGTCATCCACCGAGTGGGCATGGCGACTGCACATGTCGATGAACTCCGATACCGACCAAATCCGTTCATCCGGCAGCGTCCACTCGTAGGCGCCGTCGCTGTAGAGCAGTATCTGTGTTCCCGGAGGTACGGGCAGACTGCTGGCGGGGAACACGGTGTCGTCGAACATGCCGACGGGAAGCCCCTCGGTATTGAGTTCGAGCGGCTCGGCGCCGGCGGTGAACATCAGCGCCGGTGGGTGGCCCGCGCTGGCGTAGCGCATTGTCCGCGTGGACACCTGATACACCCCGTACCA
>JBAXUD010000230.1:0-5759 GCA_037129875.1 Mycobacteriaceae bacterium | reverse complement strand
CCGGCCCCCCGGGCCGGAGGAGAAGCCGAGCAGACTGACCCGAAGGCGACGATGCGAGGAGACATGAACTCACTGGCATACATCGGGGCCGGCATCTCGATTGTGGCGGGAGTGCTCGGCCTCTTATGGCCTCAACAGGTCAGCAAGACCATCGGCCTCGGTCTGCCGTCTCAACTGGCAATCTCGGAATTTCGCGCCACCTACGGCGGGCTGTTCATCGGCGCCGGGGTGGCCGTGTTGATCATCGGGTCCAGCGACGCGGCCAGAGTGCTGGGTGCGGCCTGGGCCGGGGCCTTCATCGCACGAGCCATGTCGGTCGTCATTGATCGATCCCGGTCGAAGGAGAACATCGCCGGCCTCGTCATCGAGGCCACAGTCGCTGCCCTGCTCATCCTCGGCTAGTGGTGTTGTCTCACGAGTTTGGTTTCACCGCTCGTTATCGCCTTTTCGGTCGGCGCGCAATTGCCGGCGCCTGGGACCAGCGTGGCCAGCGCTGCGGCCGTACAGGCCCGCCGCACTGCGCGATCGGGACCATCGCCCCAACTGGCGGCAAGCACCCCGGCGAACACGTCGCCGGCGCCCGTGGTGTCCACCGCATCCACGACCGGAGCCGGGACGTCGAAACAACGCTCCAGGCCGATGTAGGACGCGCCTCGGGCTCCCCGCGTGATGACGAGGTGTGGGACCCGCCACCGCCAGTGCTCGGCTTCTGATTCGTTGACGACGACGACGTCGGCGAGTTGAGCCACGTCGGCCAACGGGGCGACCGCGCCCGGTATCGGCGACGCATTGAGCATCACCGTCGCTCCCGACCGTCGCGCCAGTCGCGCTGCATCGAGCACGGCAGACAGCGGTATCTCCAGTTGCATCAGCACCACCTCGGATTCCGCGACCAGCCGCCGGGCGGCGTCCGAGTCCAGTGTCAGATGCGAGTTCGCTCCGGGCGCAACAACAATCGCGTTCTCAGCAGCAGCATCCACGATGACCACGGCGGTGCCACTCGGACCGGACACGGTGGACACGGCGTCAGCGCCCACGCCATTGGCACGCAGGTGGGCCAGCAGCGCGGCCGCCACAGAGTCGTCACCGACCGCGCCGACGAACTGCACCTGCGCGCCGGCCCGCGCCGCGGCAACAGCTTGGTTGGCACCCTTTCCGCCCGGTGCGTAAACGAGCGACGACGCCAGCACTGTCGCCCCCGGGGGCGGGAGCCGATCGACGACGAACGTCAGGTCGTTGTTGACGCTGCCCACCACACAGACCCGAATCATCTGCGCTACCTTAACCCGGTGATGCGCGTCTTTACGCAGATCCTTTGACCGTCAGCGTCTTTGGCGATCCTGTCCACGGTGTGCGACCGTGGGCCGCATGCGACTGATCATCGACACCGACCCGGCGATGGGCACGCTCGGCACTGACCCCGAGGACGGGATGGCCATCCTCTACGCCCTCAACGCCCCGGATGTGCAGGTCGATGGACTGACCCTGGTGCAGGGCAACGTGCCCATCTCGCACTCCTGGCCCAACGCCCGTCACCTCCTGGCGCTGGCCGGCCATCCCGAAATCCCGCTGCACGCCGGCGCGGTGGGGCCCCGCGATCCTGACCGGCGCCGCCTGCAGACCGCCTGGCTGGACCAGCGGGCCACGGCGCCCCGGACCGCACCGCCTGTCGAACTCCCCGAGGGAGGGCTCGGAAACACCGCTACCGCGTTCCTGTGCCGCACGGTGCTCGAGGCTGCCGGCGAGATCACCGTCGTCGCCATCGGCCCGCTCACCAATATCGCCGCGGCCATCGAGGCCGAACCCGATGTGGCCACCGCGATGGCCTCGCTGGTCATCATGGGAGGCACGGTGGCGGTGCCGGGCAACGTCACACCCGCCGCGGAGTTCAACATCTGGATGGATCCCGGGGCCGCCGACATCGTGTTCCGCAGCGGCGCCCCGATAACGATGGTCGGGCTCGACGTCTGCCACCAGACCTCCTTCGATCGCGACCGCGCCGCCCGGCTCCGCCGCAACGGCTCGCCGCTGGCCGGCTTCGTTGCCGACGCCGCAGAGTCGTGGATCGACGTGCGCGAACAGCTGTTCCCCGAGCACGAGGCCCTGCACCTCTACGACACGTTGGCCGTCGCCGCCGCCATCGAGCCCGACCTGCTGCAGACCCGGGGGGCTCTCGTCGAGGTCGAGACCTCCGACGGGCCGGCTCAGGGAATGACGGTTACCTACCTCAACGATGTCCTCCGTCAGCTCCTGACAGGTCGTGACCCCAACGCCGCGGTCGCCGTCGGCGTCGACAGCGCGCGTTTCGCGGCGCGCTTCGACGAGCGGGTGGCCGGCTGCCTCTGAGCGCGATACCGGTTCCCCGGGCTCACCGGCGAGATCTACCGCGGGGCATCAGTCCCAAGGCTTTCAGCCCCGAACCAATGCCGAGAGGAATCCCTCGACCGCCCGCTGATAGCGATCCGGCGCGTCGTCGTGAATCAGATGGCCCGCGCCGGGTACGCGCAGATAGGTGGCACGATCGCCGGCCAACTCCGCCATCCGTTGCATTTGACCCGGCGGCGTCACCGTGTCCCCGGCTTCGATCAACAACACCGGCGCCAGCACCGACCGCCACTGCTGCCAGAAGTTCCGGGTTCCCCATTCGGCCGCGATATCGATCCACTTCGCCGGCTTGCCATGCAGGCGCCAACCGGTCGGTGTCCGATCGAAGGCCTCAACGAAATACCGGCCGGCGACCTCTCCAAACTCCGCGAAAACAGCTTCCGCAGAGGAGAATTCAAGCGGCAGCGCGTGCAGCCACGGCTCCCAGGCAGCGGTGGTGCCTCCGACGAAATCGGGTGCCATGTCTTCGACAACCAACGCACTGACCAACTGGGGGCGCTCGGCCGCCAGACACCACGAGTGCAGCCCGCCCATCGAGTGGCCGATCAGGACGGCGGGCCGGCCCAGCGACTCGACCGCTGCGCCGAGTTGCTCGACGAAGCGCTCCGTACTGATCGGTTCGGCATCGTCGACCTCGCGGCCGAGGTGCCACGGTGCGTCGTAGGTGTAGACCGCTCCCCAGCGGGTCAGCCAGGGCAGCTGGCGCGACCACGTGCTGCCACGGCCCATCAGACCGTGCACCAGGACGATGGGGCCACCCGAGCCGCCCCGGTGGGTCAGCGGTAGGGATGTCACGTTCACATCTTTGCGCGGTGACAGGCGCCGCGGGTGGGGCGGTAACCTTAGGCGCATGGCCGTGGTCAAGATCAACGCAATCGAGGTGCCCCCCGGTGCCGGTCCGGAGTTGGAGAAGCGGTTCGCCCACCGCGCCCACGCCGTCGACAACCAGCCCGGGTTCCTCGGGTTCCAGTTGCTCCGTCCGGTCAAGGGCGAGGACCGCTACTTCGTCATCACCCAGTGGGAGTCCGAGGATGCCTTCCAGGCTTGGGCATCAGGGCCGGCGATTGCGGCCCATGCGGGAGAACGCGCCAACCCGGTGTCCACCGGTGCTCAACTGCTCGAGTTCGAGGTCGTGCTCGACGTTGCCCGTTCCAACATCACGCCGTAGCGCGCGCCGGCCGTCCCGGCGCGTCCTGGCACTCGCCAGCACAATCACTGCCGCCGCCTGCCTGGTGACCAGTTGCTCACCACCCCCCGCACCTGCTGCCAGTGCGGGCGTGCGGATCGAGCGCAACACACCGCAGGGCGTACGCGCGCAGCAGGTGATGGACATGCTCAACTCCGACTGGCCCATCGGGACCTACAGCGTCAAGACGCTGGCTGCCCCCGACGTCGTCGATCAGGTGACGGCCAGCATGGACTCGCTGTGGTGGGACCGCCCGTACACCTTGACCGGGGCGGAGATCGGCGCGGGCTCGGCGCGGCTGCATCTGCTCAGTTCGTTCGGAGCGCAGCAGGACATCGAAATGCGCACCAACGACCAGACCATGGTCAGCCGCCTGTCGATCGACACCCAGAAGCCGGTGATCAACTCATGGGCAGACGTCGACGCCGCGTTGAGCCGCACCGGTGCCCGTTACGCATGGCAGGTTTCCAAGGTGAACGACGGCAACTGCGAAAAGGTGGCCGGGACCAACACCGACGAATCCCTCCCGCTCGCTTCGATTTTCAAGACCTACGTGCTGTTCGCCGTCGAGGAGGCCGTGCTGGCCGGTCGGGTCCGCTGGGACGACACGGTGACCATCACCAGCGAGGCCAAGAAGCTGGGGTCCTCCGGCTTCGACAAGTTGCCGCCCGGCTCCAGCGTCACGGTGCGTCAGGCGGCCGGCAAGATGATTGCCACCAGCGACAACATGGCCACCGATCTGCTCATCGGCCGGGTCGGCACCAAGGCGGTCGAGCGGGCGCTCGTCGATGCCGGCCACCACGACCCCGCGAGCATGACGCCGTTCCCCACCATGCGGGAGATCTTCGCGATCGGCTGGGGCAATCCCGACGTGCGTGAGCAGTGGAAAGCGGCACGACCAGCCGACCGCGGCACCCTGCTGCAACAGGCCAATGCCCGCCCGTACGAACCAGATCCCGAACGCACCCACTCTCCAGGATCGGCCTACGGCGCTGAGTGGTACGGAACTGCCGAAGACATCTGCCGCGTGCATTCACGGCTTCAGCACAACGCCGTGGGCCCGGCGGCGCCGGTGCGCGACATCATGTCCGAGATAGCCGGTATCGACCTGGATCGCACAGAATGGCCCTACATCGGCGCCAAGGCGGGAAACCTTCCCGGTGACCTGACCTTCAGCTGGTACGCGGTGGACCGTACCGGGCAGGCCTGGGTGGTGAGTTTCCAACTGAACTGGCCGCGCTTCCACAGCCCCAACGCCGGCGGCTGGGTGATGACGATCATCAAGCAGGTCTTCGGGATGCTGCCGCGCTACCGCTGAGCACTACTCAGCCGACACCGTAACCCAGTTGCTGCGCAGTGTATTTCGCCCCATCTGTGACCGGGACGGCATGCACCGCAGTGCCGTAGGCGCAGATCTCAGTCCAGACGTCGCCAAGCTCAGTGGTATCAAAGCGCATCCCGACGATCGCGTTGCCGCCGCGGCGCCGAGCTTCCTCGAAGAGCCGGCCCATGGCTTCGTTTCGGCTTTCCGCGAGGTTCTTCGTCATGCCCTGCAGCTCACCGCCGAACATGCTCTTCAGTCCGGCACCCATCTGCGAGAAGGCATTTCGCGATCGGACCGTCAGCCCGAACACTTCACCGCAGACGCGTTGGATCTCCCAACCCGGCAGATCATTGGTGGTCACGACCAGCATGGTTCACCTTTCTCCCAAGAGCGGAGACGGCCGGCCACCTGAGGTGACCGACCGTCTCGGCAGTGTGTGTGCAGTTGACTACTCGGTGATGATCGTGGTCGCCAAGTCGGGCTCGGGCAGCTCGACACGCTTGGGCCCACCGCTGAAGGTGAACTTCGCGTCCTCTCCGGCACCTTCGCCGTCCCAGTTCTCGACGTCCACGGAGACCAGCTGACCGGGTCGAATCTCGTCGAACAGGATCTTCTCGCTCAACGCATCCTCGATCTCGCGCTGGATGGTGCGGCGCAGCGGGCGGGCACCCAGGACCGGGTCGAAGCCCCGCTTGGCCAGCAGTGACTTGGCCTTGTCGGTGAGCTCCATTTCCATGTCCTTGACCTTGAGCTGCTTGCCCACCCGGTTCACCATCAGGTCGACCATTTCGATGATCTCTTCTCGAGTCAGCTGGTGGAAGACGATGATGTCGTCGATGCGGTTGAGGAACTCCGGCCGGAAGT
>JBAXUD010000023.1:0-15966 GCA_037129875.1 Mycobacteriaceae bacterium | reverse complement strand
CGCCGTTTCTGCAGCTCCCCGTTTTGCCGATAAGCCACATTATGTCAAGTTAACTACTGCATATTGCAACAGATGAATCATCGGTCCGCCCTCGCCGGCGGACTCGCCGGCTGCGTTGTACTGCCTGGTCAGGGAGGTTTTGATGTCGGCTGTCCTATCTCGTCACGCGCGGCGGGGCGTTTCTGTGAGTCGCTCATCGGTTCTCGGTCGACACGCTGACCTGCACGCTTGACGAGATGATTCACTAGATGAATCATTGATTCATCTAGTGATAGCGCCCGGAAGGGAGTTTCGCGTGGCTGTCGACGACGTCGGACGCGCTTATCTCATCGACTCCGTCAAGCCCCTCCACCCCGAGGAACAGACCGTCGCGGAGATGCTTCAGGGTTGGCGCAATCAGCAACTCAGCCGCAATCTGCAGTTCGAGACCATCGACTCACGGGTCAAGCAGGTCCGGCGTTTCATCGAATACTGCAACGAGTACCCGTGGACCTGGACGGTCGGGATGGTTGAGGAGTTTTTCGGTGACCTTCGGTCGATTCACCAGCTCTCCCAATCCTCCATCCGCGCCTATCAAGTGGGGCTTCGGCAGTTCTGCTCGTATGTCAGCAATCCGGACTATGGCTGGGACCGCGTCTGTGAAGCCCTTTTCGGTTCCCATCCCTCCCAAGTGTTCTTCGACTGGAACACGGCTAAACACACCCAGGACAACGAAGCCCGGCCTGAGAAGCGTGCCTTCACCAAGCAGGAGCTCCAAGACTTCTTCGACCACGCCGACGACCAGGTATCGGCGATCGCGGCATCGAACAGGAAGGGCTGGTTGCCGGCGTACCGCGACGCAGTCATGTTCAAGATCGCGTACTCCTACGGTCTGCGGTTCAACGAACTGAGCCACCTCCAGACTGTCGACTTTGCGCGGAACCCGCACGCCAAGGAGTTCGGGAATTTCGGGCTCGTGCATGTCCGGTACGGCAAGGCCAAGAAGGGTTCTCCCCCGAAGCGCCGCAGCGTACTGACAGTCTTCGATTGGACCCCAGAGATCCTGACCGACTGGCTGGAGAATGGCCAACCCCACATGGACGACGGACTGGATCTGTTCCCCAGCGAACGCGGCAACCTGGTCTCAGGAACGACGCTCCTCAGACGGTTTCGCAGGTACTGCGATGAACTCGATCTCTCGCCCGGCCTCGACCTGCACTCCCTGCGGCGTTCCTACGCGACCCATCTTCTCGAAGCGGGCTGGGACGCGATGTTCGTTCAAAACCAAATGGGCCATGAGCACGCCTCGACCACAGCGATCTATACCTGCGTCAGCAGCGACTACCGCACCAGGACATTGCGCAACGCCCTCGATGCCACCATCGCCGCTGCGCTTGGCAAGACGCAAGACGGTGGGACCGCATGAAGCGCGACGTCGACTACCAGTGGCGCCTCGCCGAGCTGATGGCGAGCCATCACATGCACAACAGCACCGACCTCATCCCGCGGCTCAATGAACGCGGCATCATGCTGTCACGCCCCCAGGTCTACCGGTTGGTCCACCAGCGCCCCGAACGGGTCTCTTTGAAACTCATTGCTGCCCTTTGTGACATCTTCGGGTGCGGTCCAGAAGACCTCGTCACGGTCACCGCCGCTGACGCTCGCAAGAAAGCCGCAAGCGCCGGCCGTGAGAACGTCGTTGAACTCAACAAGGCCATCCGCCCGAAACGTGCCCGGGTGATCAGTGATGACGATTGAGCCGCAACGCCGCAACACCGTTCGAGGAAGACCCAAGGTCGCGGACGGCACCATGGACTGCGCCCGCTGCCGGCGAACGATTCGAAAGAGCGCGGCGACCTGGCCAGACGGGAAGATCTGCAACTCCTGCTACTACGAGGCAACGAGCCTCTACGGCGACTGCCCGAGCTGCGGAATCCACCGGCTGCTCCCCGGACGGCTCGACATCGGCGATCAACCGGTATGCCGCGATTGTGCGCGTATACGTCAGAGCTTCCATTGCGCATCCTGTAACGAAGAACGCCGACTTTACCGTCGAGACGTGTGCGCTCGCTGCTGCCTCCTCAACGACCTCACGAGTGCATTCGTAGGCCACGACTCCCCTGAAGGCTTCTCCCAACTCATCGCAGCACTCTGCACTGCAGACCGTGCCGAGAGCATCATCACGTGGAAGCGATCGGAGAAAGTTCAGCAACTCCTGCGCTCACTGGGCGATGGAACCACCCCTCTCACCCACGAAGGCCTGGACCAGTTCGAGCCCCAGGGCCGGCACGTCGAGCACCTACGCGCAATCCTGCAGCACCACGAGGTACTGCCCAGCCGCGACAAATACGTCGCCTACTTTGAAAAGTGGATTGACGACAAGCTCGCTTCCGTATCAGATCCCGAAATCAGCCAACCCATCAAGCAATTCGCGACCTGGCATCATCTGCGACGCGTCAACGAGCTATCACGGGAAGGCCGGCCGACGCGCGGACCGGTACACGCCTCCAAACAAGACATCACCGAATCGCTGAAGTTCCTTCACTGGCTCCGGGCTGAGCACGGCCGAACGATCGCCAACTGCACCCAGCAAGACGTGGATCAATGGATCGCGACCGGCCCGACAACCCGGCACCTCATCCGGAATTTCTTCGTCTGGTGCAAGAAGATGCGGATCAACCGATCCGTCACCCTTGGCTTTCGAGAAGCCAAGACCGTCAGAAGCCTTACGCAAGACCAGCGGCTGGCGTGGATTCGAGAGCTACTGACCGGCGAAGGTGAATCACTGCCCTACCGTGTTGCAGCAACGCTACTGCTGCTCTATGCCCAGCCGCTCGTCAGGGTCGCAGCACTCCCGATGACCAAGGTGATCGTCGCCCCCGATGGACTCTCGCTTGCCTTGGGCGTGACACCTTCGCCGGTACCTGAGCCCTTCGCAGCGATGCTCAGAAGCCACATCAATAGCCGACCAAATCTCCGTACCAGTGGGGCTGACAACCCCTGGCTATTCCCGGGATACAGGCCCGGCGAGCATCTACACCCCAACACCGTGATGGATCGGCTTCGCCGGCTCGGCATCGACCTGCTCGGTGCCCGCAACACTGCCCTGCAGGAGCTCGTCAGCGAGGTACCCGCTCCGGTCGTAGCGGAGATGCTCGGATACAGCGACCAAGTGGTACATCGGCATGCTGCCCTGGCCTCCCAACCATGGGCGAAGTACCGGGTCAGCGGGACCGGATAGGTTGACCTGATGTTGGACGCGCGCAATGGATGAGCCAGGCCAGAAGCACGGGGCATACGTCTGGCCGTTCGTTCCTCGCCGCAGCCGCCGCGCAATGCGGAATGCCCGACTGCGTCTCGTCAAGTGAGTGGCCCCAGTTGTCGTCGCGAATTTTGGCGCCATCCTGCAGTTCCGCCGTGCCGGCGGCGTGTCAGCCTGCGGCGGTGGGATCGAAGCCGCGGACGAAAACCAGGCTGTTGCGGCTGGTCAGTTCGTTGATCCGGAGGTCTTTGTAGGGCAGGTACTCCGGGGAGTGGTACCAGTCTTCGGCGACCTGCATGTTCGGAAAGCGGAGGACGGCTGCCCAGTTTCCGTCGAAGTCGCCTTCCTTTGTCTGCGGAGTGGGTGATCCCGCGATCATCTGTGCACCGAACTTGTCCAGGATGGGGAAGACGTACTGGGCGTACCGTTCGTTGAACTCAGCGGGGTCGTTGATCGTGATCTGCACCATCGCGTAGGCAGGTGTTGTGTCCTCAGTCATGTTGGTTCGCTTTCTGTTTCAGTGTTTCTGTGGTGGAGCCCTACACCGCTAGTTGATGGGGGCGATGCCGTCATGGAATTCCCTGAGGTGGGTGTAGGACCAGTCGGCGAGGGCTTCGATGATGGGTCGCAACGCGGCACCGCTGTCGGTGAGGGCGAAGGCGTTGTTGCGGGCGGAGGCGTTCGGGTCGGTTCGTTGGATGAGTTTGAGCTCGGAGAGGAGTTTCAGCCTCGCCGCCAGGATGTTGGTCGAGATGTGCTCGGGTGAGTCGAGGAACTGTGAGAACGTCCGCGTTCGGTGCACGATCAGATCCCGGATGATCAGCAGCGACCATTTGTCGCCGAGGACGTCGAGCGCGGAACTGATCGGGCAGCATGAGCGCCACTCGGTGCGCTCGGTGTCAGATGTCATGACGCCATCATCTATCTGACTACACCGCGATCGCCTCGGGTGCTGCGATCGCTGCCGCCATGTCGCGCACCGAGGTCTCGATGGGCGTCGGGTCCCAGCCGAGCACACTGATGGTGGCGTTGTTGTCGAAGGATGCCTTCTGGCCGATCATCGGTAGCATCCCCTTGACCTCGCGGTCGAACACGCCCATGACCTTCAACAGGGCGGTCGGGGCCTTGCGGGAGGGTGCTTTTCGGTAACCCGCGTTGCGCAGGATGCCGGCCAGCGTCGACATCGACACCGGTTCGGCTCCGGCGGCGATGAACCGCTTCCCGGCGGCGTCCTCAGCGGTCAACGCAGCGACGTGCAGGCGTGCGACATCACGGACGTCGACCATGCCCATGCTCAGGTCGGGGATCATCGGCATCTTGCCGCCGATCATGCTGGTCATCATCGCCACGCTCTGGCCGTCCATGTGGGCCCCCAATGACGGTCCGAATACCGCACCCGGGTTAATCACCGTCAACTCCATCCCGCCGGCGCCGACGGCGTCCCACGCAGCGCGCTCGGCCAGCGTCTTGCTCCGGGCGTAGGCGCCGATGTTGGCGGTGGTGTCAGACCAGGCATCCGGCCCATAACGTCCACTGGGCTTTCCCGCGATGACAGCGAACGTCGACGACGTCAGCACCAGCCGCCGAACACCGGCGCGCTGCGCGGCGGCCACCACCCGCTTGGTCCCCTCTACCGCCGGCGCGATCAGCTCGTTCTCATCCCGGGGTTCGGCCAACACGAACGGCGAGGCGACGTGCATCACGTACGTCACTCCCGACATCGCCTCGGCCCACCCTGCATCGGAGAGGAGATCCGCCTTCTTGAAGCTGAGCCGGTCCACCGGAGCGACCCGGGCCAGCGCGGCGCGGGTCGCATCGGCCTTGGACGGGTAGCGAACCACCCCGACGACCTCATAGCCCGCGCGCAGCAACTCGGCCGCACAGTGCTCGCCGATGTACCCGGTGATACCGGTCAGCAGTACCCGTTCTGTCATGTGTGGAGTCCTCATCCGGTGGCCGTTAACTTGTGTTTTACAAGCTATCTAATTGGCTTGCGGAGTGCAAGTCAGGACTTCGTAGTGGCGGCGGCGAAGTCTCCGCCGACCAAATGGGGTCCCAGCTAGCCGTTTCGTTTGCGTCGGGTGGTGGCCGAGTAGAAGCATTGCCGCACTGACACTCTGGCACGGTTGTCGACCCGCGCTTGCAGCAGCCGGGCCGGGTCGAACGCCTCGCCCGGCAGTGTGATCAGCGCCGAGGCTTCGGCAGCGAACGCGGCCCCGATCGTGACCGATCGGCCGGTGATCATCCGATCGTCGTCTCGTCGGTCACCGCGGGCGATCAGGTCGTTGAGTTCTGCCAGGGAGGTGACCCGAGGGACCGGGACCAGATGCGTTCGACGGAAGCGGCCGATCTCGCCTTCGACCCCGCCCTTCTCGTGAGCACCCTGGCTCGCAGCCCGACTCGCGTGGGATTGCATCAATCCCGCGAGACCTGACCTTGGGACGGGCAATACGACGACTTCGAATATGCAGGGTTACCAGTAATGGAGCCGAACCGACACGCGCCGCGGCACCCCCACTGACGTGCTGATACAGCTCAGTTGAGTGGTGCCAACCCGGCCCGCAACAGTTCGAGACTCTGTGCGCTGATCGCACTGAGGTCGCCCTCGCACTTGTTGCGGCCCCATGTCTCGACGGCCACGATGAGCGCGGCGGCCACCGTCGCACCCGCCACCTCCGCCACCAGATCGACATCCGGGATCTCCCGGTAACGATCCCGAACGAAATCAGTGATAACCGCCGCGAAGGACGCCTGCACCAGCCGGATATGGCCGGCAGCCCGGTCGCCGCCGATCAGGATGCCCCGGACCAGAGCGGCTTGGCGCACCACCTCAACATCGTGCGGGAAGCTCTCCATGGCCGCCAGGACCGCGTCGATCAACGGCTCCTCCCGGGGGCGGCGTGCCAGGGCCTCGGCGAACCACTCGAAATGTGTTTCGTAATCGGCGAACAGCACTGCTTCCTTGGTCGGGAAATGCCGGAAGAATGTGCGCTGGGTGACGCCGGCCCCCTGGGCCAGTTCGGCCACCGTGACGTTGGCGAAGCCGTCGCGGGCGAACCTGTCCAGCGCCACCCGTCGGAGCGTGTCGCGGGTCTCGCGGCGACGCAGTTCGTGCCGGTTGGTCGTCATGCCGAGGGAGTGTAGCTGGTAAATGTCATAACTAACGCAATTATGTCACTACTGACATAGGCTGCGCTCTATGAGCGATTATGACGCCATCATCATCGGGGCCGGACACAACGGTCTCACCGCGGCGGTCGTCCTGCAGCGCGCCGGTCTGAGCACGCTGTGCCTGGAGGCCAACACCTACACCGGGGGCATGTCGGCCACCGTCGAGCTGATCGACGGATTCCGATTCGAGATCGCCGGGTCGGTCCGCTTCCCCACCGCCCCGAAGATCAACGCCGAGCTCGGCCTTGACAGCCTGCCCACCATCGAGGCCGACGTGATGTCGGTCAACCTCGGCGACCACGGCGAGGAAGCGATGGTGTTCTACCGCGATCCGATGCAGATGATGACCCACATCAATGAGAAGCACGGGATGGACGCCGTGATGGGCATGGCCGAGCTGTACAACTGGAGCCGCGGCCCGAGCAGGGCGCTGGGCCGATTCGACGCGCTCTCGGCGCCCAAAACGCTCGACCAGATGTATGCCTGCGCCGCCGACGAGAACGAACGGCGCGCTATCCACGAGATGCTGTTCGGCTCGGCGATGGACGTGGTCAACCGCTTCCTCCCCGACCGCGACAAGCACGCGGTGATCCGCGGGATGTTGGCCTTCCTGGCCGTCAACTCCACCTACCGCGGACCCTACACGCCGGGTAGCGCGACCTGTCTGGCGTTCGCGATGGCGATTCCCGAAGAGGGCGGTTCCATGACGTCCAAGCTCAAGGGCGGTATCGGCGTACTCGCCGAGCATCTGCGCTCGCTCTACCTCGAAGCTGCCGGCGAGGTGCGTTACCGCAGCAAGGTGGACAAGATCCTCGTCGACGAGGGCCGGGTTACCGGAGTTCAACTGCGGGACGGCTCGACGATCACCGCACCGATCGTGGTGTCCAACCTGGCTCCGGACACCACACTGCTGGATCTCGTTGGCGCCGAACATCTTCCGTCGTCGTTAGTGGGCAGGCTCAGCGGACGTGACCATCGGGCAGCATTTCTGCAGATCCACTTTGCACTGGACGGCCTCCCCCGTTACTCCGAGCCTTACGACTACCTCAACGAAACCGGTATGCAGTTGTCGGTAGGCATGTTCGGCACCGCCGAAGAACAGCAACGCCAGTGGGACAACTGCCGTTGGGGTCAGGTTCCGGAGAACCCTGCCCTGTCGATCCAGATCCCCTCGGTGCACGACCCCGACCTGGCGCCCGACGGCAAGCACACCGCAAGCGTGTTCGCCTATGCATTCCCCACCGAGGCGCCGCGCGAGGAGCACGGACGCTTGAAGAACGAGATGGCGCAGAGAGTCATCGACAAGATCAGCAGGTACGCACCGAACTTCCGTGACATCGTGTTGCGCCGGATCACCTTTGCGCCCTACCACATGGCCACCATGTTCGGCGCCCCCAACGGTGACTACTGCCACGGTTTGCTGCAACCCGAAATGATGGGCCCGAACCGGCCGGGCCCCAAGGGTTTTCTGGATGAACCGATACCGATCGTGGGCCTCTATCTAGGCGGTGCGGGCTGTCATGGCGGACCGGGTATCACCTTCATCCCCGGATACAACGCCGGTTACCAGGTACTCGCGGACGCGGGGCGCTGAAAATGACATCGCTCATCACCCACGCAATACTCGGCATTCTCGTCGTCGCTTTCACTGTACGGTCGAACGCGGCCATCTTCGGTAAGACGACACCGGCGGTATCCGGACTGGAGGCGCTGTTCTACGTCATCGGCATCGTATCGATCCCGCTGTGCTGGTACTTCAACCACCGCTACGTCGTCGAGTACGGTGCCGGCTCAACGAATCCCTTTGTCGGCCCGGGAAGTTGGGCCGAGTTCATCAAACTGGGTTATGACAACCCGGCGTCTAGTTCGGCCAGTGCGGACTACACCATCGGCAATGTGCTTCTGCTGCCGCTGTTTACCATCGTCGACGGGTATCGCCGAGGAATTCGACGGCCCTGGCTGTTCTTCGTCTGCAGCCTGTTCACCAGCTTCAGCTTTGCGTGGGCGTTCTACCTTGCCACCGTCGAACGGCAGCGTCGTTGTGCACTGGCCGGTTGTACACCCACGTTTCCCCCGGGGCCAGATCAGCCGGGGTGAGCGTTCCCAGCGTCTGACCGTCCACACCGAAGGTGATCTGGTTCTCCAGGTGCGTAACCCAGGAATCGTGGTAACCGGTGGACAGATCGGGCAGGGTCGAGATGATCTGCGCTTGCTGGGTCGCGGTGGTTCCGGCGATGGGGCCGTGCAGGGAGGTAGATCCAGCGCATCGCGGGGCGTTCGCCAGCGGCCCACTTCTTCCGCACCGCAGCCGCGCGAGGCTGGCGTCACAGATCGAGCACAAAGCGCAGCGCTTGATCGATGGCTTGTATCCGTTCTGGGCCAATGAGTCCCTGGCGAGATGACAGTCGCTCGACGGAGACCACTCGCAGTTGGTCGCAGCGAGCAAAAGAAATCCGGTCCAGTCCACTGCCCTCTGGCTCAAGTTCGACATGGCTTCGCAGGCCATAACTAGCGGTCGTGATCGGCACGACGACCACCAGGCCGCCCGGTCCGTTGTTGAGGATGTCGACCGACACCACCACCGCAGGGCGATGGAAAGCCGGCTCGCGTCCGACTGGTTGGCCCAGGTCGACGTAGTAGACCTCCCCTCGCCAGATCAAGCCAGCGCGTCCCACTCGTGACGCTCGGCCACGTACTTCTCCCACAGTGCTTGGTCGTTACGCAGGCGCTGGTAGTCCCCGTTAAGGCCCCGCAGGAACTCCTGTCGTTCCAAGGCGTCGATGGCCGCGTGCACGACATCGATGACGGCGGTTTGGCGAGCTTTTGCCAGCGATTGGAGCCGCTCAGAATCGGGACGGCGGACTCGGACGGTTGTCGTTTCGGCTGCCATGGACCAAGTGTAGACGAAATGTAGACATGCGGTGTACCCCGGCGGTGCATAGTTCCAGAGTCCGTTTCGCACGCGGCTGCGGCAGCGTTTGCCGTTGCTGGCTGTAGCGTGGCGGCGTGAACTCCCCCCGTGTTTCGCTCGCTCTATTGACCTGTGCCGCGCCTTTGGTGATGACGCTCTCCGCCTGCGGTTCCCATTCCGACACCTCATCGGCCAGCACGCCGTCCGCCACCACCGCTGCCGCCCCCGCCAGCACGTGCCCCACGACTGCACCCGACGGCCAGGGCACCCCCGAATGGACGCTGAAGGGCACCACCGGCAGCGTGGCGGTGAGCGGTTCCACGGATACGACGGCGCCGATGGTGAAGGTCGATGCACCCTTCAGCGTCGGCGAGACCCAGGTGCACACCCTTACGGCCGGCAGCGGACCCGTCGTCTCACCGACGGCCAGTGTGTCGGTCTGCTACATGGGTGTTGACGGGCGTGACGGACACGTGTTCGACAGCAGCTTCGAACGCGGCACCCCGGTCGACTTCCCGCTCACCGGTGTCGTGCCCGGCTTCCAGAAGGCCATCGCCGGTCAGACGGTCGGGTCCACCGTCGCTGTCGCCATGGTCTCGGCGGACGGCTACCCCGAGGGACAGCCCCGCGCCGGCATCGAGCCGGGAGATTCCTTGATCTTCGCGATCAAGATCCTCGGCGCCAGCTAGAACCGCGTTGTCATGCCTTCGGGCAGAACAACGACAGCGGGCCTAGTTTCTGGAGACAGTCCTGATAGTCGCCGATGATCGCCGGTGGCCCCGGCGGCGGCGGTGGTGGAGGCGTCTCCCCCTCGAAAATGTTCTGCGCAACGTTGCCCTGGCCGAAATAGACGTACCAGTAGGTGTGACAGACGTTTTCGTCCCATACCACCGGGTTGGTGACGTGATTGCCGGTCTGTACCGGAGGGTCGCCAGGACACCAACGGCAGGGTCCGCTCGGATTGTCCGGCGGGCATCCGGGCCAGGCATCGAGTGGCGCCGGGGGCGGCTTCGCCGCAGCGACGCCGGGCATTCCGGATAACGCCAGCATGGCACCAACTCCGGCGGTCAGCGCCCACTTCGCAACTGTCATGTTCCAACGCTAAACCCGCGGGCGGGGTTGTGCCGCCCCTTGGGCGGCACGTATCGCAGGACAGACGGCACACTCGGGACAAGGATGGCGCACATGAGTCTGGTCAACTACGAACTGCACGACCACATCGCCACGATCACGTTGAACCGCCCCGAGGCTCGCAATGCCATCAACGGTGCGCTGCGCCGGGAACTCAACGCGGCCTGGGACCGGTTCCGCGACGAGGAGGACGCCTGGGTCGCCATCCTGACGGCCAACGGTGACTGCTTCTGCGCCGGAGTTGATCTCAAGGACAGCGACGGTGCGGTCGGTACCTTCGGCGGGACCTTCTGGGAGAAGCCCACGATCAACTCCTTCGAAAGCGGTATGGAACTGTTCAAGCCAACGATCGCCGCAGTCCACGGTCCGTGCATCGGTTACGGATTGACTGGAGTGTTGTTCTGCGACTTCGTGATTGCCAGCACTGAGGCGGTATTCCGCTATCCGGAGGTTTCCCTCGGAATCCCCACGATCGTCGGCGCTATCCGGCTGCCTCATCGGATCGGCTGGGCCAACGCGATGGAACTGCTGCTGACCGGTGCACCGATGACCGCGGAGCGCGCCAAGGAGACCGGGCTGGTGTGGAAGCTGGTGGAGCCCAATCAGTTACACGATGCTGCACTGGATTGGGCGCGGGTGCTGGCCGGCGCCGCTCCGTTGGCTGCGCGTGCCACCAAGGAGGTCGCGTGGCGCACCGCCGATATGGGGTGGGTCGAGGCCGTGCGGTTCGGCGAGGTCATGCGCAAGGTCGCCGCAGCCACCGAGGACGCTGCAGAAGGAATGCGAGCGCTGGGCGCCAAGCGTCCGCCCGAGTGGCGTGGGCGTTGACTCCCCTGCCTTAAGCCCGGACCCGCGTTCCCGCCGAACCCTGCACGATCTTGTCGATGTCGGCCAGCGAGCCGATGACGGCCTCGTTACCGGTCTTGGCGGCGAACTCGCACGCCGCGCGGACCTTCGGGCCCATCGACCCGGCCGGCAGGTTCATGCTGATCACCTCGTCAACCGTGACCGCACCCAGTTTCTGCTGCTCTGGGGTGCCCCAGCCGGTGTAGACGCCGTCGACGTCGGTCGCGATCACCAGCAGGTCGGCGTCGAGTTCCTCAGCGAGCAGGGAGGCCGCCAGGTCCTTGTCGATGACGGCCTCCACACCGCGGAGCTTGCCGTCCGCGCCGTACATCGTGGGAATCCCTCCCCCGCCGGCGCAGATCACGATGCAGCCCTGGTCGACCAGCGTGCGGATTGGCCGAATCTCGAAGATCCGCTGGGGTTTAGGGCTGGGCACCACACGGCGGAAGTGTTCGCCGTCCGGGGCGATCGACCATCCCTTGTCGGCGGCGAGTTTCTCTGCGGTCGCTTTGTCGTAGATGGGCCCGATCGGTTTGGTCGGGTTGCCGAACGCCGGGTCCTTCGGGTCGACCTCGATCATCGTCAGCAGAGTCGCGAACGGCTGCTCGACCGGCAGCAGGTTGCCCAACTCCTGTTCGATGACATAGCCGATCATCGCCTCGGTCTCGGCACCGAGCACGTCGAGCGGGTACGGGTCCACTGCCTCGTATGCAGCGTCCTGCAATGCCAGTAGACCGACCTGGGGCCCGTTGCCGTGTGCGATCACGAGTTGGTTTCCCGGTGCGATCGCGGCGATGCGCTCGGCCGCCAGCCTGATGTTGGCCCGCTGGTTCTCCGCGGTCATGGGCTGACCGCGCTGCAGCAGCGCGTTGCCGCCCAGGGCGATGACGATCCTCATGCCAGTGAGGCCACGAGAACGGCCTTAATGGTGTGCATGCGGTTCTCGGCCTGTTCGAAGCAGATGTTGATCGGGCTCTCGAACACGTCCTCGGTGACCTCGATGCCGTCCTTCATATCGGGGTACTGCTCGGCGATCTGCTTACCGACCTTGGTCTGGGAGTTGTGGAAGGCCGGCAGGCAGTGCATGAAGCGCACCCGCGGATTGCCGCTCTCCTTAACCATTTTCGCGTTGACCTGGTAGGGCATCAGCAGCTTGATGCGCTCTCCCCAGCTCTCGATCGGCTCACCCATCGACACCCAGACGTCGGTGTGGATGAAGTCCACACCCTTGACCGCCTTCTTCACGTCGTCGGTGACCATGATCCGTGCGCCGGAGTCCTTGGCGAACCCCTCGCACAACTTGACGTGTTCCTTGGTGGGCTGAAGTTCCTTGGGGGCTGCGATGCGGACGTCCATGCCCAGCTTCGCGCCGATCATCAGCAGCGAGTTGCCCATGTTGTTGCGGCCATCGCCGACGAACACGTAGGAGATCTCGTGCAGGGGCTTGCCGCAGTGTTCAGTCATGGTGAGCACGTCCGCGAGCATCTGAGTCGGGTGGAACTCGTTGGTCAGGCCGTTGAACACCGGGACGCCGGCGTACTTGGCCAATTCCTCGACGATCTCCTGCCCCGCGCCGCGGTACTCGATGGCGTCGTACATCCGGCCGAGCACGCGGGCGGTGTCCTTCATCGACTCCTTATGCCCGATCTGTGACGAGCTGGGGTCGATGTAGGTGACGTGTGCCCCCTCGTCGTAGGCCGCCACCTCGAACGCACAGCGCGTGCGGGTGGAGGTCTTCTCGAAGATCAGGGCGATGTTCTTGCCGGCCAAACTGTGCCGTACCGCGCCGGAGTACTTGGCGCGCTTGAGATCCCGCGACAGATCGAGCAGATACAGGATCTCCCGCTCAGAGTGGTTCATCAGGCTCAGCAGATGACGGTTCTTCAGATTCACAGCCATGGCAAGTGCGCTCCTTGGAGTAGTCGTGGTCGGGTCAGTAGGCGGGATCGCGCAGGATCGGGCAGGTCATGCATCGGCCGCCACCGCGGCCGCGGCCGAGTTCGCTGGCGTCAATGGTGATGACCTCGATACCGGCCTTGCGCAGCGCGGTATTGGTGAGCGTGTTGCGGTCGTAGCCCACGACGACGCCGGGTTCCACGGCGACGACGTTGTTGGCGTCGTTCCACTGCTCGCGCTGGATGCCGTAGACATCGCCGGCGGTCTCCACCACGGTGAACGTCACCCCGAGGGCATCCCCGACCACCTCGACCAGACCCTTGGTTTCCACCTCCACGCTCATGCCCGACGGCGCCTTTTCATCCGGGCGCAGGGTGATCGCCGTGGCATGGTCGATCACCGGTGCGAAGGCGGTCAGCACGTCGGTGTTGCAGAACGTGAAGACGGTGTCGAGGTGCATGGCGGCCCGCGAGCGCGGCAGCACGGCGATGATGACCCGTTCGGCCGCACCGGCTTTGAACAGGTTCTGGGCCACCTCGGAGATCGCCTGGCGCGACGAGCGCTCCCCCATGCCGATCAGGACGGTGCCCTTGCCGATCGGCATGACATCGCCACCTTCGAGGCTAACGGCGCCGTAATCGTGCGGCTCACCATCGGGATCGCCGAGCCAGACGTCGTACTCCTCACCGGCGAACGCCGGATGGAACTTGTACACCCCGGTGGTCAGCAGCGTCTCCTGCCGCCGCGCCGGCCAGAACATCGGATTGAGCGTGACTCCGTTGAAGATCCACGACGAGTTGTCCCGCATGAACTGGGTGTTCGGCAGCGGTTTGATGACGAAACCGGCCTTGCTGCTTGAGGCGAACGCCGTCGTGAACGGGCCGGCGACCTCCTTGGGCACCTCGTGGAAGGGGATACCGCCAATCAGCAACTCGGCCAGATCCTTGGCCGACATCTCATCGAGCCACGGCCGCACCTCCCTGGAGATCCCGATGCCCACCTGGTCGGGGGTGATCTTGCGGTCCAGCACCCAGGACCGGGCTTCGGGGTTGCCCATGATGTCTTCGAGCAGGTTGTCGAATTGCAGGACCTCGACGCCGCGGTCCTCCATCTTGGCCACGAAGTCGAAATGGTCCCGCCGGGCCTGCTGCACCCACAACACGTCGTCATAAAGCAGTTCATCGGCGGTGTCAGGCGTCAACCGGTCGTGGGCCAAACCGGGCGCGCAGACCATGACTCGTCGCAGCTTGCCGATCTCCGACCACACTCCGACGCGGGGTTCTTTGTCCGTCATGGGGCCCTCCCTTTCTTGAATGTGCTTGTCTTCGATGAACTTCGGATGTTCGTGAAACCTCGGGTCAGCCGACGGTGAGATCGCCGTTCTTGATCGCGATGATCGCCCACACCGCGGCAAGGGCGACCACGGCGAAAATCGCCCACTCGGCAGTGGTGAAGAGCGGCAGCTTGCGCTCCTTGCGGGCCCAGATGTAGAGCACCGATCCGATGAAGTAGAACAGCGCGCCGGTCAGCAGGTACTCGACGCCGCCGGCATAGACCAGCCAGACGGCATAGATCAAGGCGATGCCGCCGATGACCAGATCGCGGGTACGCCCCCCACCGTTGTCGTAGGTCTCGCCGCGGACAGCCAGCAGAACCTGGTAGGCCGCCGACCACAGGTACGGCAGCAGAATCAACGACGTGGCCAGCAGGACCAGGGTGGTGTAGGTGCTGTCGTTGAACAGCGTCCAGATCAGCATCGCCTGGATGCAGCCATTGGTCAGCCACAGTGCCCCAGCCGGGGCATGGTGGCTGTTCTCCTTGGCCAGGAACGCCGGCATCACATGATCCAGCGCGGGCACCTGCATGATCTCGGCACAAAGCATGATCCACGCGATCAGCGCCCCCAGCAGCGACACGATCAGACCGATCGAGATGAACGTCGCGCCCCAGGCGCCGACCTGCTGCTTCAACAGACCGGCCATTGAGGGGTCGGGCAAGCCGGCGATGTCGGCCTGAGCCATCAATCCGTAGGACAGAAAGTTCACCAGCAGCAGCAGAGCCAGCACGCCGAGGAAGCCGAACACGGTGGCACGGCCGACGTCGCGACGATTGGCCGCGCGCTTGGAATACACCGCCGCACCCTCGATGCCGATGAACACCCACACGGTGATCAGCATCATGGCCTTGATCTGATGCAGGGTGTCCCCGAGCGACACTCCGTCGATCGAGAGGGCTTTGCCCCAGATGTCGGCACTGAACAAGCCGGCCTTGAATCCCACCGCCGCGATCGCGATGAAGGTGAGGATCGGCACCACCTTGGCGATCGTCACAATCGTATTGACGAAGGCGGCCGTCTGCGTCCCACGCAATGTCAAGGCATGCAGGATCCACAACAGCACGGAGGCACACAGAATCGCCAGCTTGGTGGTTCCGCCCTCAAAAGCGGGCAGGAAATTGCCGAGCGTCGCGAACAGCAGCACCAGGTAGGCGACATTGCCCATCCACGCCGAGACCCAGTACCCGAACGCCGACGTGAAGCCGATGTAGTTGCCGAACCCGGCCTTGGCGTATCCGTAGACACCGCCGTCGACTTGTGGTTTGCGTTGGGCCAGCGTCTGAAAGACGAAGGCCAGCATCAGCATTCCGACGCCGGTGATGATCCAGCCGATCAGCAGCGGCCCCGGGGCGGCGCTGCCGGCCATCTGCGACGGCAGCGCGAAGATGCCGCTGCCGATCATCGAGCCCACCACGATCGCGGTCAGGGCGGACA
>JBAXUD010000229.1:0-5769 GCA_037129875.1 Mycobacteriaceae bacterium | reverse complement strand
GGCGAACAGCCGACGATGGGACCCAGTGGCGAACAGCCGGCGGGAGCCCATGGGCGTTTCTTGGGAAGCGAAGCTCTAGGGCTGGATCCGCTCGATGCGGTCCTCAACGCCTTCCGGATCGCCCGGGATGACCCGAATCCTGTTGTGGATGCGGTTCTCTCGGCCCTGCCAGAACTCGACGGCCTCGGCCACGATGCGATATCCGCCCCAGTGTGGCGGCACCGGAACCGTCTCGAAGTCGGCGAACCGCGCGGTCACGTCGGCCAGCTGCGCCAGCAGGTCGGCCCGCGAGCCGATCGGTTGGGACTGCGCCGAGGCCCACGCCCCCAGCTGCGATCCGCGCGGCCGACGCGACCAGTATTCGGCGGTCTCCTCAGGCCTGACCTTGCTGACCGCGCCACGCACATGCACCTGGCGCCCGAGCGCGTACCAGGGGAATGTCACCGAGGCGTACGGCGTCGCCGCCAGTTCCGCGCCCTTGGCCGAGTCGTAGTTGGTGTAGAACGTGACGCCGTCGGCGTCGACGCTCTTGCACAGCACGGTGCGGGTCACCGGGCGGCCGTCGTCGACCGTGGCCAGCACCATGGCATTGGGTTCGGCGTGGCCGGCCTGTTCTGCTTCGTGGATCCACTTGTGCAGCAGCGCAAGCCAGCCGTCGGCCAGCCAGTCCACATCGAGGTCGCTGCTGCCGTCCTTCTCCACCGAGCCGTACTCAACCCGCATCGACGCGAGGCGATGGGCGGCGGCGGGTGTCCCTGGATCAACCACGCAGATCACGGTACGCCTCCCCGGGATGGCAGAATCCGCGTTATGACCGCGCTACCGGAGGGCTTCGTCCCTGGCCTGGAGGGTGTGGTGGCATTCACCACCGAAATCGCCGAGCCGGACCGCGACGGCGGAGCGCTGAGATACCGCGGCGTGGACATCGAGGACCTGGTTTCGCATCGGGTCACCTTCGGCGACGTATGGGCCCTGCTGGTCGACGGCCGGTTCGGCAATGGCCTGACGCCGGCCGAGCCGTTTCCCTTGCCGATCCACACCGGCGACGTCCGGGTCGATGTGCAGGCCGGCCTGGTGATGCTGGCGCCGATCTGGGGCTATCCCCCGCTGCTCGATATCGACGATGAGACGGCGCGAACACAACTGGCGCGCGCCTCGGTGATGGCGCTGTCCTACGTCGCCCAGTCGGCCCGCGGCATCCACCAGCCCGCGGTCCCCCAGCGCGCAATCGACGAATGCACCACGATCACAGAACGTTTCATGACCCGCTGGCACGGCGATCCGGACCCGCGTTACGTCGAAGCGATCGACGCCTACTGGGTGTCGGCCGCCGAACACGGCATGAACGCCTCGACCTTCACCGCACGCGTGATCGCCTCCACCGGAGCCGACGTGGCCGCCGCACTGTCCGGCGCGGTGGGTGCGATGAGCGGTCCGCTGCACGGCGGTGCGCCGGCCCGGGTGATCCCGATGATCGCCGAGGCCGAACGCACCGGGGACGCGGCCGCGGTGGTGCGGGGAATCCTCGACCGCAGGGAAAAGCTGATGGGTTTCGGCCACCGGGTCTACCGGGCCGAGGATCCGCGGGCCAGGGTGCTGCGCGCCACGGCCAAACGACTCGACGCCCCCCGCTACGAGGTCGCCGCTGCGCTGGAACAGGCGGCACTGGCCGAGCTGCGCGAACGCCGGCCCGACCGCGCCATCGAGACCAACGTCGAGTTCTGGGCCGCCGTCATCCTGGACTTCGCCGAAGTTCCGCCGACGATGATGCCCGCGATGTTCACCTGCGCGCGCACCGCCGGCTGGTCGGCACACATCCTGGAGCAGAAGCGGCTGGGCAAGCTGGTGCGCCCGGCGGCGTTGTACGTCGGCCCTGAGCCGCGGGCGGCAGACACCGTGGCGGGCTGGGACGAGATCTCCCACACCGACTGATCCGGCATCACTTGCGCCGCGCCGACCGTAACGCCACGGCGGCCCGGTTCCGGATTTCCCGCCATGGCGTTACCGTCGTCGAACCGCGGGCGACCTCGAGCATGTCGGCGACCGCGGTGAACTTGACCCGGGGCCGGCCGGCTGCCTGCCCGCGGGCGATCTCCGCGGCGTCGATGGCCTGCCACCCGGCCGCGTCCACCGCCTCGGGCCGGCGGTCCAGGACGAGCCGGCGCAGCGCGGCGGGGCGCCCGGCCGGGTCGGTTAGCAACCCGGCATTGAAGTCGTCCACCAGCGCCGCCACCGTCTCCATGGAACAAGACTTGTTGGTGCCGATGAAACCGTTGGGGCCGCGTTTGATCCACCCCGCGACGTAGGCCCCGGGCACCGGCCGCGCGGCGGCCGGGTCGATCACCCGGCCGGCGTGGTTGGGCACGACCGCCGCCGACTCGTCGAACGGAAGGCCGGCTATCGGCTTGCCCCGGTAACCGATCGACGTGAGCACCAGCCCGGCGTCCAGCGTCACCGGTTCACCGGTGCCGGTGCGGTGGAACTCCACGCCGCTGACCCGCTGCTCCCCGACGATCCGCTGCGGGGTCAGCCGGTAGGCCAGCCGAATGCGCGGGCGGTCCGAAGGCGTGGCGGCGTCGGGCAGGCCGGCCAGGATCTGGAGTTTGTTTCTCACCACGGGGTCGGTCGCGTGCGCCAGGTCCTGCTCGGCAAGAGCGCGGTCGCCGGCGTCGAGCACCACCTCCGTGGTGCCGGTCAGCCCGATCAATTCGGGACGGGTGAATGCCGACCCGGCCGGCCCGCGGCGCGCGGCGACGACGACCTCGCGTACCGCCGAGTCGCGCAGCGCCCGCAGCGCGGCCTCCGAGATATCCGTTGCCGCAAGTTCTTCCGGGTCGGCGGTGAGGACGCGGGCCACGTCGAGGGCGACGTTGCCATTGCCGATGACGACCACGCGCGGGTGGCTCAGGTCGATCTCGCGGTCGGCGAACCGTGGGTGGCCGTTGATCCAGGCAACCGTCTCGGTGGCGCTGCCGGTCCCGGTGATTCCCATTCCGTCGACGTCGAGCCGGCGTTCGTCCGGGGATCCGACGGCGTAGATCACAGCGTGATGATGCTCGAGGAGTTCGGAATAGGAAATATGCTGTCCCACTTCGACATTGAGATAGAAACCGAATCCCGGCCGACGGCTGATCCAGTCGAAGAGCCGGGTGACACCCTTGGTGCTCTGGTGGTCCGGAGCCACCCCCGCGCGGACGAGCCCGTACGGGGTGGGCAACGCGTCGAAGACGTTGACCCGCACGCCGGGCTGGGTGAGCAGCTCATCGGCGGCGAACATGCCGGCCGGGCCCGAGCCGACGACGGCCACCGTCAGCGGCACGGCGCCGCGCCGCACCCGGGGCGCCGGCAACACCGGGGCCAGCTTGGCGGTGGGTGGCACCTTGTACCCGTCCGGACGAGGCGGGTAGTACTCGGCGTTGACTGCGGCGAACGGCAGCTGACCGACGCTGAGGCGGGTGTGCGGAACGATCGCGCCGACCGGGCAGGCGCTGACGCATGCGCCGCAGTCCACGCAGGCCAGCGGGGCGATGTAGAGCATCTCGGCGGCGGCGAACCCCGGCTCGTCGGGCGAGGGGTGGATGCAGTTCACCGGGCACGAGTAGACGCACGAGCCGTCGCTGCAGCACGACTGGGTGATGACGTGGGGCATGGAAGTTTTTAGGGGCGGGGTGCTAGGCGACAGCCTCGAGGTGCCCGCGCTGCGGCTCGCTGCGATAGCGGCTGGGCGGGCCGTCGATCTTGCACATCCGCCACATCAGCTTGGCAAGCGGGTTCATCAGGTTGGTGTCATGGCAGAGCATCCGCACGTCACCGAACATGTCCGACAACCACTTTCGCGACTCCGGCGCGCGGAAGAACAACTCCTTGCGGATCTCCAGCGGGATGCCGTACTGCCGGAAGAAGCTGCGCGGCGGCACCAGGATGGCCTGGCAGAGGATGCGCATGATGAGCGGTACGTTCAGCGACAGCAGCAGTCGTTGCCGCCGGTTCAGATGCGGCAGACGCTTGCGCAGATACTCGTGCGCGAAGGAGATGTGCCGGGCCTCTTCGGCAACGTGGATGGCCATCACCTTCTCCAAAACCGGGTGCAGGTTCTTTGCTTCCCGCAGCACGTCCTTCTGGGTGTGGTCGATGGGTTCCTCACCGGCGAGCACACCGAAGAAGAACGGGATCGGCAGCGGTCCGGGCACCAGCGGGATCAACGGCGACAGCCAGCGCAACAACCGGGGCATGCCGGGCACGTCCACGCCGATGCGGTTCACCATCTCCTGGAACATCAGGGTGTGGTTGCCCTCTTCTATCGCCTCATGCAGGCAGTAACGGTATTCCGGTGAGCCGTTGGGCACCCAGAACGCGTAGTTCATCAATCCGCGGATGAGAATCGACTCGAACTGCAGGCCGACCTTGACGATGTTGGCCTGCCGCCACTGGCCGATGGCGATCTTGCTCTCCACCGACTGGGCCTGGTACCACCGATGGCGGCCCAACGGGTCGCTCTCCGGAAGGATCCAGCGCTCGTCGTCGGCGGTGATGGCGAACTCCGGCGCATCCCAGTCGATATCGGTATACGGGTTGAAGTTCCGGCGCACCGAGCCTTCGGAGAGCGTGGTCAGCATGTCGACGTAGGACGTGTCGTCGCGCACCTCCATGTTGCGCCGCCAGCGCCTGACCATTTTGGTCTTTGCCATCGGACAGCCCTTCAGTCGGTTTACATATGGGTGCCTATTGTCCAAACGGTACCGCAGGTATCGCATACCTGTCCATAGTTTGCGCCAGCGCGCCGACCGCTCGATTTCGTCGGTGCCAGCGCCCACTTCTACTCTTGTTCCCATGTCCGATCCCGCCAAGCTCACAATCCCCGCCGACCTCAAACCCGCCGACGGCCGCTTCGGCTGCGGACCGTCGAAGGTCCGGCCCGAGCAGTTGTCGGCACTGACCACCACGGCCGCGGGGTTGTTCGGCACCTCGCACCGGCAGGCCCCGGTCAAGAATCTGGTGGGCCGGGTGCGCGACGGCCTGCGTGAACTGTTCGCCGTCCCCGACGGCTACGAGGTGATCCTCGGCAACGGGGGTGCCACGGCGTTCTGGGACGCGGCCGCCTTCGGCTTGATCGACAAGAAGTCGCTGCATCTGACGTTCGGGGAGTTCAGCGCGAAGTTCGCCTCGGCGGTGGCCGCCAATCCGTTCGTCGGCGACCCGATCATCGTCAAGGCCGACGCCGGCAGCGCCCCGGCTCCGCAGTCCGACCCATCGGTCGACGCCGTCGCATGGGCGCACAACGAGACGTCCACCGGGGTCGCGCTCGGAGTGGCGCGCCCCGCCGGTGATGCCCTGGTGCTCATCGACGCCACCTCCGCCGCCGGCGGGCTGCCGGTCGACATCGCCGACTGCGACGCCTATTACTTTGCGCCGCAAAAGAATTTCGCCAGCGACGGCGGGCTGTGGCTGGCGATCCTGTCGCCGGCCGCCCTGGCCCGCATCGAGGCGATCGCGGCATCCGGACGCTGGGTTCCGGATTTCCTGTCGCTGCCGATCGCGGTGGACAACAGCCTCAAGAACCAGACGTACAACACCCCGGCGATCGGCACGCTGGTGCTGATGGCCGAACAGATCGACTGGATGCTGGGCAACGGGGGGCTGGACTGGGCGGTCAAGCGCACCGCCGACTCGTCGTCGCGGCTGTACTCCTGGGCCGAGGCGTCGCAGTACGCCACTCCGTTCGTGACCGATCCCGCGCTGCGTTCCCAGGTGGTCGGCACCATCGACTTC
>JBAXUD010000228.1:0-5769 GCA_037129875.1 Mycobacteriaceae bacterium | reverse complement strand
CCCTTCAGGATCTCCCGGGCCAATTCGGCGGTGGCCGACGGCGTCTTGCCGACCTTCACGCCGGCGGCTTCCAGCGCTTCCTGCTTGGCGGCCGCGGTGCCCGAGGAACCCGATACGATGGCACCGGCGTGGCCCATGGTCTTGCCTTCAGGAGCGGTGAAGCCCGCGACGTAGCCGACGACCGGCTTGGTCACGTTGGTCTTGATGTAGTCGGCGGCACGCTCCTCGGCGTCGCCGCCGATCTCGCCGATCATCACGATGAGCTTGGTCTCGGGATCTTTCTCGAACGCCTCGATGGCGTCGATGTGGGTGGTGCCGATCACCGGGTCACCACCGATGCCGATGGCCGTGGAGAATCCCAAATCCCTGAGTTCGTACATCATCTGGTAGGTCAGTGTGCCGGACTTGGACACCAGCCCGATCGGGCCCTTGCCGGTGATGGTGGCCGGGGTGATGCCGACCAGTGCCTCATCCGGGGTGATGATTCCCGGGCAGTTCGGACCGATGATGCGGGTCTTCTTGCCGTGTTCGACGTTGTAGGCCCACGCATATGCGGTGTCCTGCACCGGGATTCCCTCGGTGATCACGACGAGCAACGGAATCTCGGCGTCGATCGCCTCGACGATGGCGTCCTTGGCGAATTTCGGCGGGACGAAGGCGATCGAGACGTCGGCCCCCGTTTTCTCCATGGCCTCGGCGACCGAGCCGAATACCGGCAACTCTATGTCGTTGCCGCCCTTGTCTTTATGGGAGACGGTCGTTCCCGCCTTGCGGGCGTTGACGCCGCCGACCACCTGGGTGCCGGCCTTGAGCATCAGGGCGGTGTGCTTGGTGGCCTCGCCGCCGGTGATGCCCTGGACGATGACCTTGGAATCCTTGTTCAGAAAAATCGACACGCTATGCGTCCTTCCCGGCGCCCGAAACAGATCCAGCGGCGAGTTCCGCCGCTTTGTCGGCACCGGCATCCATGGTGTCGGCCAGCACGACCAGCGGGTGGTTCGCCTCGGCCAGGATGCGCCGGCCTTCCTCGACGTTGTTGCCGTCCAGGCGGACCACCAACGGCTTGTTGGCATCCGCGCCGAGCATCTGCAGCGCCTTGACGATGCCCGATGCCACCGCGTCACATGAGGTGATGCCGCCGAACACGTTGACGAACACGCTCTTGACCTGGCTGTCGCCGAGGATCACATCCAGGCCCGCGGCCATCACCTCGGCCGAGGCGCCACCACCGATGTCGAGGAAGTTGGCCGGCTTCACGCCGCCGTGCTTCTCACCGGCGTAGGCGACCACGTCGAGCGTCGACATCACCAGGCCGGCGCCGTTGCCGATGACTCCGACCTCGCCGTCGAGCTTGACGTAGTTCAGATCGTGCTTCTTGGCCTTCAGTTCGAGCGGATCGGTGGCGTCGGAGTCCTCGAACTGGGCGTGGTCGGGATGACGGAAGTCGGCGTTGCCGTCGAGGGTGACCTTGCCGTCCAGCGCCAGGATCTGGTCGTCCGGGGTGCGAACCAGCGGGTTGACCTCGACCAGGGTGGCGTCCTCGCCGACGAACACCTCCCACAGCTTGGCGATGGTGACGGCCGCGGCGTCGAGGACCTCGGCAGGCAGGTGGCCCTTCTCGGCGATCTCACGGGCGAAGGCCACGTCGACCCCCTTGACGGCGTCGACGGGCACCCTGGCGAGCCGGTCAGGCTTGGTCACGGCCACCTCCTCGATCTCCATGCCGCCCTCCACCGAGCACATCGCCAGGTAGGTGCGGTTGGCGCGATCGAGCAGGAAGGAGATGTAGTACTCCTCGGCGATGTCGCTGGCCTCGGCGACCAGCAGCTTCTTCACGATGTGGCCCTTGATGTCGAGGCCGAGGATGTCGCCCGCGTAGGTGAAGGCATCCTCGGGAGTCGCCGCGTACTTGACGCCGCCGGCCTTGCCGCGTCCACCCGTCTTGACCTGGGCTTTGACCATCACCGGCCGGCCGATTTCCTCAGCGATGGCCTTGGCCTCAGCGGCCGTGGTGGTGACTCGGCCGGGCGTGCTCGGGACGTGGTGTTTGGCGAACAGCTCCTTCGCCTGGTACTCGAAAAGGTCCATCGGGCTCTCTTACATTTTCGGTGGTTTCACGAAGACGCTCGGGGGGAACTGTATCTGCAGGCGGCGGCGTGGTTGGCCGGTCTGCCCCACGAATATGGCCCCGCGCCGCTGCGACGTGATTCAAATCACAATCACCGGCGCGGTTTTCGCTCGGGTTGCCACCCCGGGGTCCTTTTGGTTACCGTTCACCCGGTCTAGATAACGCTTTGGTCACGGACACGGACTTGAGGACTTGGTTTTGACACAGCTTCGGTCGGCCCCATCCAACCCGCGCGCGCGGGCCACGACGACGACCTCGTCGCTGGACCTCGAAAGCATGCGCGACGTCGAGGACCTGACTCCACTGCTCGAGGTCCCGGATCGCTACGCCGGCAAGCCGGTCGCCCGCGCCGAGCGCCCGATGTTCAACAGCACCGAAGTCACCGATCTGCTGCCGCGCACTCCCCAGCACCGCCGCCAGCCCACCAGTGCCGCCAAGGGCCGCGCGCTGATCGCGGCGATGGCCGCCGGTGCCGCAGCTGCCGCGATCTACACCACGACCAGACCGGAACAGCAGGTCGAGACCCGCACCGTTCTGGCGTCTGAGAGGACCCCGCTGCCCGGAGCCCCGCTGACCCGGGGACCGGAAGTGGTGTCGCTCAAGCCGGCCGCGATCGCCGCCGTACATGCCGAAGAGCAGGCGCGGGGCGTCGCGTACGCCGCCGAGCGGGCCGAGCGCGAGGCGCGGTTGCAACGGCCGCTCTTCGTGCTGCCGACCCACGGAATCTTCACTTCCGGCTTCGGCTTCCGGTGGGGAGCCCTGCACGACGGAGTCGACCTGGCGGGCCCGATCGGCACACCGATCTACGCCGCCACTGACGGAGTCGTGAAGGAGGCCGGCTACACCAACTCCGGCTACGGCGCCTGGGTACTGCTCCAGCATGCCGACGGCACCGTGACCCGTTATGGCCACATCAACAGTTGGACGGTCCAGGTCGGTCAGCGGGTGTTCGCCGGCGACCAGATCGCCACCATCGGCAACCGCGGCAACTCCACCGGCCCCCATCTGCACTTCTCAGTCCTGCTCGGCGGCACCAACGCAACCGACCCCGTGCCGTGGTTGGCGGCTCGCGGCATCAGCGTCGGCGCCTACGTCGGCTAAGCCGGACACCCCTGTCTTGCCCGGGCCGGATGAGTCCGGTTCGGCTCCGCAGATCCGGCGTCAGCCTTCGGCGCCGCCCGGCGCCCCTCCCGATCAGGGCCAGACCCACATCATCCGCCGGGTGCCCATCGCCGGAGAACCGGCGACCACACACATCGCCGGACCATGTCCAGTGGACGGCCCCGGCATCCCGTCCGGGCGTACGGCGATCGGTGCCAGTGCGGCGGCGATCGTCGGCGGCTGGGCCACCGTCGTCGTGGCTACCGATCTGATCACCGGGTGGTGGGCCGGCGACCGGGTGTTCAGTCTGGCGGTCGGCTTCCTGGCACTGTTGTTCGCCGTTACGACGGTGCCCGGGGTGATCCTGCTGGTGCTGCGCCGCGGTGTGGGCCGCTGGCTCATCGTCTTCGGTTCCGCCGTGGCGCTGTTGACCTTCGGCAGTGTGTTCCTGGCCGGCGCGCGAGTCGCCCGGCCGGTCTACGTCGTTCCGGTTCTCCCGTTGACGAGCCTGCTGCTCGCCGCCCACCCCGCGACTGGTCGTTGGGCCGACCACTGAGAATTGGCACAGCGCCCGGCGGTGGACGACACTTCTCGACGTGACACGGTCGACGGCTGACGACCTCAGCCGGGACGCTCCCGCCGTCCACGCCCGCAATCTGCGGGTCGTGCGCGGCAAGACGGTGGTGCTGCCCGACTTATCGGTACAGATCGCACGGGGCACCATCACCGGGCTGTTGGGTCCGTCGGGGTGCGGCAAGACGACGCTGATGCGCAGCATCGTGGGGACGCAGGTGGTGACTTCGGGAACCGTCACGGTGCTCGGCCACCCCGCCGGATCGCCGCTGCTGCGCCGCCGCGTCGGCTACGTCACCCAGGATCCGACGATCTACAACGACCTGCGGGTCGTCGACAACGTCAGGTACTTCGCCGCGCTCTACGGCATGCCCGCCGCCGCGGCGACCGACGCCGTGGACGACGTGGGGCTCACCGACCACGCGGCGGCCTACTGCGGCAATCTGTCCGGCGGCCAGCGCACCCGCGTGTCGCTGGCATGCGCCCTGGTCAGCCAGCCCGACCTGCTGGTGCTCGATGAACCCACCGTCGGCCTCGACCCGATACTGCGGGTCGAACTGTGGAAGCAGTTCCACGCACTTGCGAGGCGCGGCACCACGATGCTGGTCTCTAGTCACGTCATGGACGAGGCCGACCAGTGCCGCGATCTGATCCTGATGCGGGAGGGCCGACTGCTGGCCCACACCACCCCCGACAGTCTGCGAAGGGAGACCCGGTGCACTTCTCTGGAGGACGCGTTCCTGTCCGTCATCCGGCACACCACCGCAGCCCGAGCCGACTGAGCCCGCGGGCCTACCTGGCGACGACGGCGCGAATCCTGCGGCAGCTCAAGGCCGATCACCGCAGTATCGCCATGATTCTCGTCGTCCCGAGTGCGGTGATCACCCTGATGTACTTCATGTTCTCTGAGGTGCCGACCCGGCCGGGTTCGCCAGCACCGTTCAACACCGCCTGCCTGATACTGCTGGGGCTCTTCCCGCTCTTCATCATGTTCCTGATCACATCGATCACGATGCAGAGAGAGCGCGCCTCGGGGACTCTGGAACGGATTCTCACCACGCCGCTTCGCCGATTCGACCTCCTAGCGGCCTACGGCACCGCGTTCTCGATCGCGGCGGCTGCGCAGGCCGCCCTGGCGTGCGGGGTGTCCTTTCTCCTGCTCGGTTTCAGCACCCAGGGCAGCCCGGCGTGGGTGATCCTGATCGCCGTCATCAACGCGGTGCTCGGCGTCGGATTGGGCTTGCTGGCAAGCGCTTTCGCGCGTACCGAATTCCAGGCTGTGCAGTTCATGCCGGTGGTGATCGTCCCGCAGTTGCTGCTTGCGGGGATCATCGTCCCGCGTTCGGTGATGCCGACCTGGATGGAGTGGATCAGTAATGCGATGCCGGCTAGCTATGCGCTGGAGGCACTACAGGAAGTCAACGCGCATGTTCATCTGACCCCTGTCGCCGTCCGGGATATGGCGGTGGTGATCGCGTTCGCGCTCGCAGCACTGGCCCTTGCCGCCGCGACTCTGCGGCGCCGCACCCCGTGAATCGCTAGCGGGACGGCTCCTCGCCGGGGCCGTCGAGGAAGTCCAGGGTCCGCAGACCTGGGCCGAAGTAATAGCCGACGACGATCGCGTACAGCGCCAGCATGACGTGCGGATAAAACCAGCCGATCAGCGTGATAACCGGAAAGATGAGTTGGCCGATCCCTTATCGGAACGACAACTTTCGTTCTCGGGCACCGGATCCCACGCTCGTCAGTCCAGCCTTCTGCAGCCGGCCGAAGATGAGCGAGAAGCAGATGGCCATTCCCTCTCACCCCGATGACCAAGAAGCGCACCACGTACGCGGCGAACGTCGGCCAGTCCACGCGCAGTTGGTCGGCCAGTTACAGCGGCGAGGTCCGGGTGGTGTGGAGGTCGAGGACGAGCAGGGTGATGGCGACCGCCAGGACTCCGTCGCTGAACGCCTCCAACCGGC
>JBAXUD010000227.1:0-5786 GCA_037129875.1 Mycobacteriaceae bacterium | reverse complement strand
CCGCGGCGTGATCGGGTTGCAATCCCCCGGATTCATCCGTGGGGAGGAACGTCAACAGATCGGCATCCGGTGTGTGTGGTGACCTCTGGGCTGAGCAGGCGCCGGGTAGGGGTCAAGTCCAGGGCGGGCTGAGTGAGTCGTCCGATCCCTCTAGTGGTCGTGTCGGTGCGGTGGGCGGTACGAAGGACCGTACTTGCGGTCCAGCCACCATTTTCGCAGTCTCGACACCCACGTGGGCTTCATCATTTGAGCCTTGTCCGGTGGGGAGCCCAGCGCAAATCGCCCGTCGCGGCGACCTATGCTCTTTCGACGGTCGACGATGACGAAGGAGTGGGAATGAGGCGTTCGGTGCTACGCGTCCTGTGCGTTGGGTCTGCGGGATTCGCCATCAGCGGATTCGCGATCGCTGCGCAAACGATCTTCCCGACTGGTTCTGCCGCCGCCGACACGTGCGTCGAAGTCGGAAACCGTGCCTCGGTCAGTACGTGCGCCGACCTGACCGACGTCGTCGGCGAGATTCTGACACCGGGGCGACCCGACCGTGGACCGGGTGACTGGACGCCCAACATCTACAACTGCCTGGGCTGGGACGGCCAGTGGGTGAACTCCAACAGCTGCACATAGCATGAAGATCCGAGCGGTCATTCCGGCAATCGCTGTGGGAGTGAGCCTCGTTGCGTGCGCCCGAGCCGCCCCGCCCGCCGCCGGCCCGGGCGACACCGTCCAAAAGATGCCGACCCAGACCACCGCCCCCGCGCCGCCCGGGCCGCAGTCGGGGCAGTCCGGCGCGACGATCGATATCGCCACCGGAACCGGTGCCGGCTCCTACACGGTCGGTAACTGGCGTGCGGTTCCCGTTGACGCACAAATCATTCCGGCCAAGGGGGTCATGTACTCGGTGGATGTCAGGATCGTCGCGAACACGGGAGCGGTCGCCGTCAACGGTTTCTATTTCGCCGCGCGCACCGCCGACGGCTCGACCATCGCCCCGGCTGTCGGTGCCGTGCGACCCGGCATCACCTACGGGCAGTTGACGCAGGGTCAATCCGTCGAGGGTCACGTGGCCTTCGACTTCGCGCCGGGCACGGCGGTCACCGGGGTCGTGCTGCGCGATCCAAGTGGCAAACAGCTGGCCTTCTGGTCGGTGAGCTGAAAAGGCCCTTGCACCAAGAAGATTCAGCGTGCGACGAACGCGACGACTGCGTCGCTGAATGCGTCGTTGTCGTCGCCTGCCGCCGTATGCCCGGCGTCGGACAGTTCGACGAACTCCGCCTGGGGCACCGCTGCGAGGAACTGCGCGACCCCCTCGGGGCTGACCACATCCGACAGCTTGCCGCGGATCAACAGGATCGGGATCTGCAACTGCGTTGTGAGGCGTTCGAGTTCGTCGAGATCGGCGAACGGGTCATCGCCGACTGAGGTCACGAACGCCGGATCCCAGTGCCAGTGCCAGCGGCCGTCCCGGTGCCGCAGGTTCTTCTTCAGTCCGTCGAGGTTCCGCGGCCGTCGGCGGTGCGGGAGGTAGTCGGCGATCGCGTCGGCGGCCTGTTCGAGATTCTCGAAACCGTGCACGTGGCGGGTCATGAAATCGCGGATCCGTGCTGTTCCGGCGCTCTCGAACCGCGGCACCACGTCGACGAGCACCAGCTTGGTCACCGACTCGGGTCCGGCACGGTGGGCGGCGATGATCCCGGTGAGCCCGCCCATGCTGGCTCCGATGATCACCACCGGCCGGCCGATCTGCTGCAGCACCGCCGCGATGTCGCCGGCGAGCGCCTCGATGGTGTACTGCCCGGCCGGGGCGCGGTCGCTGTCGCCGTGTCCGCGGGCATCCAGTGCCACGACATGAAGACCGCGATCGGCCAGCACCTGACCGGTGTTCTTCCAGGAGAACCGGTTCTGGCCGCCGCCGTGCAACATCAGGATCGTCGGTGATCGGTCTGAACCGGAGTCTGCGGGACGGTTCCACTCGTCGCCCGCCAAGGACAGCCCGTCACCTCGGAACTGCACGGGCTGTGGGCCGGCGGTCACGGGCGGACTCCTCTCGCGGTGTCCTTTGCACCGTACCGGGGGTCTGCAGCGGTACCGTGTCGACCCAGTGGGAGGAGTCACCATGGCCGAGCAGGCCGACGAATTGCGCGATGCCGCCGGCGTGCAACCGCCGCGCCGCCGCCGTTTGCAGGCCGTGGGCGCCTCGGTGCTCGCGCTACTGGTGGGCGTGAATGTTTGGGCCGGATGGCGGGAAGTGCAGACCCGGCGAGCCGCCGAGGTGCGCGAGCAGATGGTGACTGCCGGCCGGGCGGGCGCGCTGGCTCTGACCACCATCGACCACAACGAGGTCGACCGCGATGTGCAGCGCATCCTGGATGCCTCGACGGGGGCGTTCCGGGACGACTTCGCCCAGCGCGCAGAGCCTTTCAAAGCCGCGGCCCGCAAAGCGGCATCGACATCGGTGGGCACAGTCAGGGCGGCGGGTCTGGAGGCGGTCGACGGCGACTCGGCACGGGTGCTGGTGGCGCTGACGGTCATGACATCCAACCGCGGTGCGCCCGAGCAGCAACCCAAGTCGTGGCGCACTCGCGTGACCGTCACCAAGGTCGACGACGGTTTCAAAGTTGCGGCAGTGGAGTTCGTCCAGTGATCGGGCGCCTGCGCGCAATCGCCGTGCCACTGCTGGCGGTGGTGTTGGTGATCAGCGGGGTCTGGCTGTTCTGGAGCGCTTCGACGCGCCGCGGCGCCGTGCATGCCGGTGAAGATGCCGCCCAGGCCGCGCGGGACGCGACCGTCGCGATCCTGAGCTATCAGCCGGCCACCGCCCAGCAGAGCCTGGAGGCCGCCGCCAACGAACGGCTCACCGGCACGTTCCTCGATGACTACAACCAACTGATCAAGACCGTCGTGGTGCCCGATGCCGTCGGGAAGCGCATCACGGCCACCGCCACGGTGCCCGCCGCCGCGGTGGTGTCGGCCGACGCCCACCACGCGGTGGTGCTGGCCTACATCGATCAGAAACTGACCGTCGGTTCGGCCGCGCCGACGCAGACCAACTCTGCCGTGCGGGTCACCATGGACAACGTCGACGGCCGCTGGCTGATCTCCGGCTTCGATCCGATTTAGGGAGGTACCTGGTGGCTGAGCATGCGATGACCGAAGCGCGCTGGATTGACGTCGCCGCACCCACGGTGCAGTTGCGCGCCCTGAGCTGGGGCCCCGAAGAAGGCCCGATTGCCCTGTGCCTGCATGGATTTCCCGACACCGCATACGGGTTCCGGAAACTGGCCCCGCATCTGGTGGCTGCGGGCTATCGGGTGATCGCGCCGTTCATGCGCGGCTACGTGCCGTCCTCACTTCCCGCCGACGGGGCCTACCATCTCGGTGCGCTGATGCACGACGCCCTGCAGGTGCACGCTGCGAACAACCCCACCGATGCCGACGTGGTGATCGGCCACGACTGGGGCGCGATCGTCGCCACCGGTCTTGCGGCCATGCCCGACAGCCGTTTTCGCAAAGCAGTGGTGATGTCGGTACCGCCCTCGGCGGCGCTCAAGACCGGGCGCAGCGCGGCAATGCTGCGGCTGTTGCCCGGTCAGCTGCTGCGCAGCTGGTACATCAGCTATTTCCAGCTGCCGTTCGCACCAGAGCGTTCCGGATCGTGGATCGTGCCGCTGCTCTGGCGGCGGTGGTCACCCGGGTACGGGCCCGGTGAGGACCTGCGCCATGTCGATGCCGCGATCGGGGCCCCGGACCGCTGGCGCGCCGCACTGGGGCCCTACCGCGCAACGATCCGCAACTACCGGCCCCCGGCCCGCTATGCCGAGCTGCACCGGTGGTGGACGGCCCCGCCGCAGCTGCCGACGTTGTATCTGCACGGTGCCGACGACGGTTGTATGACAGTCGAATTCGCGCCGTTCGTCCGGTCCGCTCTGCCGGCCGGGAGCGACGTGATCATCGTCGACGGCGCCGGGCATTTCCTGCAGCTCGAGCGGCCCGACGTTGTCGGTCCCCGCATCGTCGAGTTCCTCAGGGCTTGAGTCCGGGGTGACTGCGGGCCAGCAGCGGCAGCAGCAGCCGCCGCGGCGCGAGGTGATACAACGCCGCGGCCGCGCGGTTGAGCCCTCCCGGGATGATCACCGGGCGTCCGGCTTCCATGCCGTCGATCGCTTCGCGGGCGACGTCGGCGGCCGGCACCCACAGCGGGGCTGGCAGCAGTGCCTCGGCCTCGGCGTCGGAGAATCCGGCGCGCTCCCCGAAACCCGTGTGCACCGGCCCTGGGCACAGCACCGACGCGGTGACGCCCGTGCCGCGCAGTTCGGCCCGCAGGGCGTGGGTATAGGACAGCACGAACGCCTTTGCCGCTCCGTACACCGCCTGACCGGGCAGCGGACCGAACGCGCCCACCGACGCGACATTCAGCACGGCGCCGCGGCGGCGGGACACCATCGCCGGGGTGAACCGGACGCACAGATCGACCACGGCGGCCACGTCGACTTCGATCACGGTGAGTTCGGCACCCGGATCGGCGCGATGCTGCGGGCCCATCGTGGACAGACCCGCATTGTTCACCAGGATGTCGATCTGCAGGCCGAGAGCCTCAACCCGGGTAGGAAGTGCGGCCCGGTCCACGGCGCGCGAAAGATCAGCCGGCACAACCGAAGTCCGCTCGCCCAGTTCCGCGGCAAGCTCAGCCAGCAGATCGGTGCGCCGCGCCGTCAGGACAACGTGATGGCCGCGGCGGTGCAGGTCTCGTGCGATAGCGGCGCCGATGCCCGACGACGCACCGGTGACGAGGGCGTTAGCCACCCATCCGGCTCTGGATCAACGCAACCTGCGCCTGACCGAGATCGGTTGCCAGTGCGGCGTCCGGGGGATCGTTGGCCGGACCGGCGAACTCGATAGTCGAGGCTGCATTGCCCTGGGTGAAGGTCAGCAGGCCCAACGACTGCGAGCCGTCGGCCGAGGTTCCGGAAATGAAGGTGCCGCCGGTTCCGACCTGGACCGGCTCGGTCTTCGGATTGGCGATCGCTGCCGCGGTCTGGGCGGCCGTGACCGCGGCGGTCGCCGCGGCCGGGTCGGGCAGCACCCACACGGTGTCGGTGATCGAGCGGCCGTCGTTATGGCTGAAGACCCTGGCTGCGCCCGGTTGGCCGCCGGGATTCATGGTGGGGGCGCCACCGGTGTACTGGACGGTGTCGAACACGAAGTTCGGGTCGATCAGCAGGGTCGTGTAATCGTCGGCTGACGCTGCACCGGCCCCGATCGTCGCGGCGGACATCAGTCCGGCAATAGTGACGGCCAGACGAATACGTTTCATGGTGTGGGTGTCCAATCCGGTCGTGGTGATCAGCAGTGGTGGTTGATCAGCAGACGTAGCAGGCGGGACCCCGCCAGCCGTTGCGCCAGATCCAGCCGGGTCCGCAGCCCGCCCAGCCGGTCGTACCGGCGCAGTCCAGGGCAGCGATGATCGGTGTGGGGAAGTGCTGAATCGGCGCGGGCGGTGGGGTGATGTCGTTGGTCGACGCCGCGGTTGCGGTCTGCGCACCTGCAAGCGAGCCGGCGATGACCCCGGCTGTCGCAATGGCCATGGCGATACGTCGCATGTGCAGCCTCCCTATGGAAACAACGCTGACTGGTGAGGTTGCTCAGGCTACGCGTCGCTCTGTGGAATCGGGTCACAATGATCTCCGTGTCTCGGGAGAGGATGGCGGCCGCCGATGCGCAGTTGCTCTGGCTCTCGGCGAAGGTGCCCAACGACCAGTTCCTGGTGTACGTCTTCGACGGCGCGCCCG
>JBAXUD010000226.1:0-5804 GCA_037129875.1 Mycobacteriaceae bacterium | reverse complement strand
ACGCCACCTGCGCTTATCGCGAACCGCTCCCGGTCCTTCTCCAGGTCCACCCCGACCATCTCGCCGGGGCCCACCACGACGTTCTTATCCAGAATCGCCCGGCGGACCACGGCCCCCCGGCCCACCCGGACACCGGGCATCAACACGCCGCCCTCGACGATCGCGCCGTCGTCGACCACGACGTTGCTCGACAGCACCGAATTGCGCACCGAGGCCGCCGAGATGATGCTGCCGGCGCCCACCACCGACTCCTGCGCCGAGCCGCCGTTGACGAACTTGGCCGGCGCGAGGTTGTCCGACTCCCCCCGGATCGGCCAGCGCTTGTTGTAGAGATTGAACACCGGATGGACCGAGACCAGATCCATGTGGGCGTCGTAGAACGCGTCGAGAGTTCCCACGTCGCGCCAGTAGCCGTGGTCACGTTCGGTCGCTCCGGGCACCTCGTTGTCGTTGAAGTCGTAGACCGCCGCCATCCCGTCCTCGACGAGATTCGGGATGATGTTGCCGCCCATATCGTGATCGGAGGTGTCGTCGTCGGCGTCGGCGCGGATCGCGTCGATGAGCACCTTGGTGGTGAAGATGTAATTGCCCATCGACACGAACGTCTGCTCCGGGTTGTCCGGGCAAGCGGGGGGCTCCGCTGGTTTCTCCACGAAGCTGCGGATCCGTCCGGACTCGTCGGCATCGATGCAGCCGAACGCACCCGCTTCGGCCCGCGGGACCCGGATGCCGGCAACCGTTGCGCCGGCGCCGCTTTCGATGTGGAACTGCATCATCTGCTCGGGGTCCATGCGATACACATGGTCGGCGCCGAACACCACGATGTAGTCCGGATCCTCGTCGTAGATCAGGTTCAGCGACTGGTAGATCGCATCGGCGGAGCCGGTGTACCAGCGCGGGCCGAGCCGCTGTTGGGCCGGCACAGGAGTGATGTACTCCCCCGCCAGACCACTCAGCCGCCAGTTCTGCGAAATGTGGCGGTCCAGCGAATGCGACTTGTACTGGGTCAGCACACAGATACGCAGATAGCGGGCGTTGACGAGGTTGGACAACACGAAGTCGATCAGCCGGTAGGCGCCGCCGAAGGGAACAGCCGGCTTGGCCCGGTCCGCGGTGAGTGGGTAGAGCCGTTTTCCCTCGCCTCCGGCCATGACGATGCCAAGGACGTGTGGCAACTCCCTCATGGAAGTAAACCTAACCACCATGGGTGGGAAGGGCTAGCGCATTGGAGCTTTCGGCGCGCGGGGTCACCTCGGATTCCTTTGCCGAGCAGGCCTCCCGCAGCCGTCCCGGTGCATTACGGTCAGCGGTATGCGCGTGGCGATGATGACCCGTGAGTATCCCCCTGAGGTCTACGGCGGAGCCGGCGTGCATGTCACCGAACTCTCGGCACAACTGCGCCGGCTCTGTGAGGTCGACGTGCACTGCATGGGGGCTCCCCGGGAAACGGCCTTCGCCCATCAGCCCGATTCGGCGCTGGCTGACGCAAATCCGGCTCTCTCGACGCTGTCGACCGATCTGCGGATGGCCAACGCGGCAGCCGGGGCGACGGTGGTGCATTCCCACACCTGGTATACCGGCATGGCCGGACACATCGCGGCGCTGCTGCACGGCATCCCGCATGTGCTGACCGCACACTCGCTCGAACCTTTGCGGCCGTGGAAGGCCGAGCAACTCGGCGGCGGCTACCAGGTGTCGCTGTGGGTGGAGCGCACCGCGGTACTGGCAGCCGATGCGGTGATCGCGGTGAGCTCGGGCATGCGCAAGGACGTATTGGCGGCCTATCCGGAACTGGATCCTCACCGCGTGCATGTGGTCAAGAACGGCATCGACACCGCGGTCTGGTACCCGGCGCCGCCGGATCCCGAGGAGTCGGTACTGGCCGAACTGGGCGTTGATCCTTCCCGGCCGATGGTGGCCTTCGTCGGCCGGATCACCCGCCAGAAGGGCGTGCCGCACCTGATCGCAGCGGCCCACCGGTTCCACCCGGACGTGCAGTTGGTGCTGTGCGCCGGTGCCCCCGATACCCCCGAAATCGGTGCCGAGGTCAAGGTCGCCGTCGACGCATTGGCCGCCGAACGCAGCGGGGTGTTCTGGGTCCGAGACTTCCTGCCAGTGCATGAAATCCGTGAAATACTTTCAGCTGCAACGGCTTTCGTGTGCCCGTCAGTCTACGAGCCGCTTGGCATCGTCAATCTCGAGGCCATGGCGTGCGGGACGGCGGTCGTGGCATCCGACGTCGGCGGTATTCCCGAGGTGGTCGACGACGGCGTCACCGGCACCCTGGTTCACTATGACGCCGAGGATCCCCTCAGGTTCGAGGCCGGGTTGGCCGATGCCGTCAACGCACTGGTGGACGACCCGGCCACAGCCGAGAGCTTCGGCAAGGCCGGCCGGCAACGCTGCATCGACGAGTTCTCCTGGGCGCGGATCGCGAAGCAGACCCTGGAGATCTACCGCCAGGTCTCCGGCTAGACGGATACCGGCAGCACGAAACCCCGCGGGTGAGCGCGGGGTTTCGCAGAACGACAGTTAGCTGGTGACGGCTTTGAGTTCGTCGCCGAGCGCAGCGGCTTCGGCAGGGGTCAATTCGACGACGAGCCTGCCGCCGCCCTCGAGTGGTACCCGCATCACGATGCCGCGCCCCTCTTTGGTCGCTTCCAATGGACCGTCGCCGGTCCGGGGCTTCATCGCCGCCATCGAGTGCTCCCTCCAGGTACTGAGCAGGCCCGCTGCCACCCGACCAGGTGCCGGGTTTGGTTAATTCTAGTGTTTCCTATTGTCCCCTATTGACCACCAGCGCTGTGCCGGACCCGGGGACCCAGCAATCGAGCAGGTGATCGTCGACCATCCCGGTGGCCTGCATCAACGCATATGCCGTGGTAGGGCCTACAAAACGGAAGCCCCGACGCTTCAGTTCACGGGCCAGCGCCACCGACTCGGGAGTCTGCGCGGGCACGTCGGCGCCGGTGGCGGGCCGCGCCCGTGGCGCCGGCGCGTACGACCAGAGCAGATCGGACAGATCGACGCCCGAGTCGAGGGCCACCCGGGCGTTGGTGACTGCGGCCTCGATCTTGGCCCGGTTGCGGACGATGCCGGTGTCAGCCATCAACCGGGCGGCGTCGCGCTCGGTGAATCCGGCCACCGTCTCGATGTCGAACCCGGCGAAGGCGCGCCGGAAATTCTCCCGTTTTCGCAGAATGATCAGCCACGACAGGCCGCTCTGGAAGGCCTCGAGCATCATCCGCTCGAACATCGCCGTGTGACCGCGCAGCGGGCGGCCCCACTCCCGGTCGTGGTAATCGAGCATCAGCGCGTGGTCCGAACCCATCGCGCCCGTCGCCCAGGGGCACCTGGTGCGACCGTCGAGGTCACTCACTCGGGTCGGCCGGCGCAGCGGCATGTGCGCCGGACCGGTAGCTCTCGAAGTCGGTCAGCCCGGCGGCGTCGCGCACCGCGGCCAGTTCGCCGCGAAGCTGGTCGAGTTCAGCGCCAAGACGGTCCAGCGCCCAGTCCACTTCGCTGGTCTTGTAGCCGCGCAGCACCTGGGTGAACCTGACCGCTTCGACGTCGGCGCCGGTGACGCCCGAAGCGGGCAATACCGTCGCGGTGGTGGCCCTGGGCAGTGGCGGCAGCGGTTCTCCGCGACCGAACAGAAAGCCGGCGATGCCGAACAGGACGGCGGACACCAGGATCAGCACCACGAGGTACATCAGGATCAGCGACACGCAATCGATCCTGCCTCACCGGTCGCCCGGCGCCCGACCGGGACGGGCCGGTCAGCGCAGGGTGTTCATCGGGGGGCGGTCGGTCAGCGACACCGTCGAGGTCCGGGTCAGGTAGCCGCCGGCTCCGTCTCCGCCGGCGTCCGGGAAGAACTGGGTGAGCCCGACGCCGGAGTCGGCCACCCCGCACCGGGTCAGCAGTGTGGCGATGATCTGGCGGCTCATCGGACCCAACTCGCTCAGCGGCCGGTTGCGATGCGTGCGGACACCGAGGTTGACCTGCGCGATGGCGCCCAGCCCGTAAAGGTCGTAGGTGTCGATGAGGATCCCGATCTCCACCCCGTAGCCTGGCGCGAAGGGCACCGAGGTGAGCAGTTCACGCGTTCCGGCGTACTCCCCGCCCAGTGGTTGCAGCACAGCGCCCAATTCCGGCCGCAGCGCCGCCAGCAGCGGGCGCGCGACCAGTTCGGTGACCCGACCGCCGCCGTTGGCGTACTCGCTGTCGCCGAGTTTGAGCGGCCGACGGTAGAAGCCCCGGACCAGGTGGATGCCCTCCTCGGTGAGCAGTGGGCCGACCAGTCGCGGCACGAACATCGGGTCCGGGTCGATCAGGTCGGAGTCGATGAAGACCACGATGTCGCCGGAGGTGGCCGCCAGCGAGCGCCAGAGCGCCTCACCCTTGCCCGGCTGCGGCGGGATCTCGGGCAACGCCTCCTCGCGGTGGACCACTCGCGCGCCGGCCGCCCGCGCCCTGGCTTCGGTGTCGTCGCTGGAGCCGGAGTCGAGCACGATCAGTTCGTCGACCAGACCTCCCACCATCGGGGTGATGGTGTCGATGACCGCGGCGACGGTTGGGGCTTCGTTGAGTGCGGGCAGCACCACCGAGACGGTCCGTCCGCCCTTGGCGGCTTGCAATTCGTCGAGCGTCCACGACGGGTGGAACCAGGTGTGGTCGGCCAGCAACGCCTCGGTGTCGGTGGCGGCTCCGCTTGTGGTCATGCCAGCCCCCGGACCGTGCGCGCCGGCGGGCGTTCACCCTTGATCGAGGCGACCATCTCCAGGACCCGTCGGGTGGGGCCGACCTCGTGCACCCGGAACATCCGGGCGCCGTCGGCCGCGGCCAGCGCGGTGGCGGCCAGGGTGCCTTCGAGGCGTTCGGTCAGGCCCACACCGAGAGTCTCCCCGATGAAGTCCTTGTTGCTCAGTGCCATCAGCACCGGCCAGCCGGTGTCGACCAGATCTTTGACGTGGCGCAGCAGCGTCAGCCCGTGAAAGGTGTTCTTGCCGAAGTCGTGGGTGGGGTCGATCAGGATGCCGTCGCGGCGCACTCCGACGGCAACGGCACGCTCGGCGGCCGCGGCGACTTCTGCGATGACGTCGTCGACCACCCCGGTCACGGTGGTGCCGTAGTTGACCCGGAACGGCCGGGTTCTGGGCACCGCACCGCCGGTGTGCGAGCACACCAGCCCTGCCCCGAATTCGGCGGCGACTTCCGGCAGCGCGGTGTCGTGCCCGGCCCAGGTGTCGTTGATGATGTCGGCCCCGGCGGCACATGCCTGTTTGGCCACGGATGCGCGCCAGGTGTCGACGCTGATGCACTGATCGGGGTAGGCCGCCCGGAGCCATTCGATGAACGGCACCACCCGCCGGCTCTCCTCATCGGCGTCGACGCTCGCGCCGGGTCCGGCTTTCACACCGCCGATGTCGATGACGTCGGCCCCCTCCGCCACGACGCGGTGCACGGCATCCTTGGCGGCCTCGTCGGTGAAAGTGGCGCCCCGGTCGTAGAACGAGTCGGGGGTGCGGTTGACGATCGCCATGATCAGCGCCCGGTTTGCGGCGACCGGCCGGTCGCAGAACATCGAACTCATCCCAACAGTATTAAGGACAGTCAGCCTTTGGGCCTCCTGCCGGAGGAGACCTCCTCCGGGTAGGCCTCATAGAAGGGCACATAGCCCTCCTGGCGGCCGGCCAGGACGTAGAGCGGGTCGGACACCCCGGGGCCGTAGGCGTCCTTGCGGAGATCCACCTTGCGACTCTTGAACGTCGTCGTGGTCTCCAGCGAATCGACGAGGCGGA
>JBAXUD010000225.1:0-5806 GCA_037129875.1 Mycobacteriaceae bacterium | reverse complement strand
CGTCGCGGGCCATCACCGAGGCGATCCGCAGCGAGTAGCACTTCTTGCCCAGCAAGGCATTTCCGCCGTATCCGGAGCCGTAGCTCCAGATCTCACGGGTCTCCGGGAAGTGGGTGATGTACTTGGTGTCGCTGCACGGCCAGGGGACATCGGCCTGGCCGGGCTCCAGCGGAGCGCCCAGTGAATGCAGCGCCTTGACGAAGAATCCGTCGTCGCCGATCTTGTCCAGGGCGGCCTTGCCCATCCGGGTCATGGTGCGCATCGAGACCACCACATACTCCGAATCGGTGATCTCCACTCCGAGCTTGGGATCCTCGGCGCCGAGCGGTCCCATACAGAACGGCACCACGTGCATGGTGCGGCCGCGCATGCTGCCGCGGTACACGTCGGTCATGATGGCCCGCATCTCATCGGGCGCCATCCAGTTGTTGGTGGGACCGGCGTCGACCTCACGCTCCGAGCAGATGTAGGTCCGGGACTCGACCCGCGCTACGTCGGACGGGGTGGAGCGGGCCAGGTAGGACGCCGGCTCCTCGGTGGCGGACAGCGGGGTGAAGGTGCCCGCGGCGACCAGCCGCTCGCACAGCCGCTGGTACTCCTCGTCGGAACCGTCGGCGAAGACGACGCGGTCGGGCTGTGTCAGCTCGGCGACCTCCCGGACCCAGGAGAGCAGAACAGCGTGTGTAGTGGGTGCGTTCTCCAGACCGGGGATGGTCGCTGAGGTCATCGGTGTCTCCCGCTTAGGTTGTTGCCGCCAGCAGTGCCCTTCCGCGCAGCCGCGGGGACAGCCGGCATCCTGACTGGAAGATTAACGCGGCTACGACACCGGCCGTTAATTGGGATTATGGCTCTGCTGCGAACGCCGGTGATCCGGCTTCTGCCCTGCCCCCATCGTTGAGTGCGGCACGTACCCGCGCCAGTTCCCCGTTCAACGCTTCGACGGTCGGATCTGCCATCACGCCGCGGATCGGCTCGGCGATCACCGGACCGGCGCCATGCACCTCTAACAGGGCGGATTCGGCGGCCAGCAGACGTTCCTCCAGGGCGACCCGCACGCCGGACGCCAACTCGGCCGCCCAGCGTTCCAGTCCGGCTCGGGCAGTGACGAGGCGGCGGGTGCGTATCACCCAGCCGGCCAGGGCTACTCCGGCCCCGGCGCAGACCGAGACGACCGCCGGCGTCGCCGCCGGCACCGCTTCGGCCAGGAACCGCCCCAGCGTCAGTGATACGCCCAGCCCGAATCCGGTGCCGAAGACCGCAGCCAACCGGTCCTCCAGGACGGCCCTGCGCCGGGGCGGGAGGTAGCTCTGCACCGGCGGTGCGGGTGCGAGCGCGGGAACCGCCGTGCCCGCAATGGTGGAGATCTCCGTCATGCATTCGGCCACGGCAGCGTCGAAGTCGTCGGCAAGCTGCTGCACCCGGCAGTGCACTCGGTAGTCGAACTCATCGAGGCGGCGGCGGGACACCGCGCCAGCCTCGCGTTGCAGGTCGGCGCGCAGCGCCGTTGACCGCGCTCTGGCCTCACCGGCCAGGTGCAGCCGCGCCTGCTGAACCCGCACCCGCACGGCGCTGCGGCGAGCGGCCTGGACCCGCAGCATCGCCCGCCTGGCGACCTCCCGCTCACGCTCGGCGATCCGGCCCTGCAACGCCCACTCCCGGGCGCGCAACAGATTTCGCCGTTGGCGGTGTTCGTCGGCCAGCTCGGCGCGGACCGCATCGACGAGCGATCTGATGACGACCGGCCCGACCTGCGGATCGGCCGCGACGGCGACCCAGGGCATGACCCGGCACCGCGCCGACGCAGTCCGGTTGATCTCGAGCACCGCGCGCCAGGTGCGGTGCACATCGATCTTGGTGACCGCGGCCACCACCGCGTCGGTCCGGCCCCCCGCCGCGGCGAGCAGCGCGGTATCGCAGTCGCTCATCGGCGCGGCCGCAGATGTCACGAAGACCACCGCGTCCGGGATCTGGCCGGCGCTCAGGCCGTCAGGCTCGACGATCGCGCAGCCGTCCAGCCGGCCCCGCAGAGTCGCCGCCACGCTGCCGGCACCTGCCAGCGGCGGCCCGACCACCAGAACGGTGTCGGTCACCGCGGTGCCGCCACAGCTCCGTCGGCCCGCGACCAGAGACGAAGCGCACCGCGGGCGATGTCCACCGCGCACGCCCGATGCAGTGCCGACACCGGACCGCGTGCGTAGCGCTGCCAGTGAATCGCCCGCCGGAGGTGATCGGATCGCGTGCTGCAGGCCACGTCGGCTGCGCCGGCCGCACGGACGACCGCGGCGGCCGCGGCCATTCGGGCCAGGACCACATCGTCTCCGGTGAGCATCCGGGCGACTCGCGCGTCGTCGGTCCCGAGTTCGGTCAAGACCTCGGTGAGCCTGCGGTATCGCACGGGCGCCGCGGCGCGGTCGATGGCCGCACACACCTCCCCGATGCCACTCACCATGCGCAGGAGGGCAGTCACGTCGTCGCGGCCGGCTCCGGAGCGGACGGCGGACACCGCGCACGCAGTCCCGAACAGATCGAGGTCCACGGCAAGTCGTCGCCGTGCATCGTCAGGCACCCTGGCGGGTGCCGTCGAGAGCAGGTGGAGCGCGTCAACCGTCCCGGCGTCGAGCACCACCGGATCGGTTCCAGCGACCGCCAGCAGGGCCGACAACGCAACGGTCGGGACAGCGGTGGCACGCTGCAACTGCCGGCAGCGCTCAGCGGCCGCCGCCATCGGTCCGTTCCCACCGAAACCGGCCAGATCCGCCTTGTTGAGCACCGCGACCACCGGCCGCGCGGCCGACGCCAGCGCGGCGCGGTCGTCGGCGTTGAGGGTCTCGACGAAGACGTAGAGACAGACATCGACACCGGCAGCTTCATCGACATCGGCCGACTCCCCGGCCGCGGCCGCTGTCAGACCGGCGCCACGCAACGCCCGGATCACCGTGCTTCGTCCGGATCCGGGCCGGCCGCCGACACCGACCCGGAGCGGGGCTCGCAGCCTATCCACCAGTTCGACCTGCCAGTCCACCACGGCGTCATGGTGGCAGCGAGTCGCATACGGCGCGAGTCACCGGAGAAGGCAACTGTTGGGTATCAATCTGGCCCGCGATAGAGGCGCCCGGGGGTTCATGGGCCACCATGGATCAATGCAAACGCAGCGCCAGGGTGGCTCAGCCACGCCCGAGACGGCTGCGCATCACACTTCCCGCCGCGTCACCAGTTTCCGTTCACGCCGCGCCGCGCTGACCGAGGCGCAACAGGACGTGTGGGATCGACTGTGGCCGACCCTGGGCCGGCAGGCGATCCCGTCCGGGACAGAGCCCGGTGCTCCGGTCGAGCGCCTCGACGTCGTGGAGTGGTTCGGCCGTAGTGCTCCACTCATCTGCGAGATCGGCTGCGGCACCGGCACGTCCACCCTGGCCATGGCCCAGTCCGAGCCGGACATCGACGTGATCGCCGTCGAGGTCTATCGCCGGGGCCTGGCCCAGCTTCTCAGCGGCATCGACCGGGAGGACGTGCCGAATATCCGCCTGATCCGCGGCGACGGCGTAGACGTGCTGGAGCACCTCGTGGGTCCCGGATCGCTGACCGGTGTTCGGGTGTTCTTCCCCGATCCGTGGCCCAAGTCTCGCCACCACAAGCGGCGCCTGCTACAGCCTGCGACCATGGCGCTGATCGCCGACCGGTTGCGGCCGGGCGGGCTGCTGCACGCGGCAACCGACCACGCCGGCTACGCAGAACAAATCGCCGAGGCCGGCGACGGTGAACCGATGCTGCGCCGGGTGCAGCCCGGGGAGCAGGGGGCACCTCCCGCTTGCGGGGGATTGCCCCTCTCGGTGCAGCGCCCCTCGACCAAGTACGAGACGAAGGCCCGCATCGCGGGCAACGCGGTGACCGAGCTGCTGTGGGTGAGGCGACCTTGACCGTGATCGACCAGACCTCCGATCAGGCTCCCGCGCCGGATGACCCGGCCGTCCGTCCGGCGACGAATGTGGAGCCGGCGCTGAAGCGGGTACTGCTCGTCTGGGATGCACCCAACCTCGACATGGGATTGGGCGGCATCCTCGGCGGCCGGCCGACCGCGGCACATCGGCCGCGCTTCGACGCCCTCGGCCGCTGGCTGCTGGCCCGCACCGCCGAGCTGGCCATCGGTCGGCCCGAGGCGTCGTTGGAGCCCGAGGCGACGGTGTTCACCAACATCGCCCCGGGCAGCGCCGACGTCGTCCGCCCCTGGGTGGAGGCGTTGCGCAACGTGGGCTTCGCGGTGTTCGCCAAACCGAAGATCGACGAGGACAGCGATGTGGACAGCGACATGCTGGCCCACATCGCCCTGCGGCACCGCGAAGGACTGGCGGGAGTGCTGGTGGCGTCTGCCGACGGCCAGGCCTTCCGACTACCGCTGGAGGACATCGCGAGATCCGGCACCCCGGTGTGCGTTCTCGGATTTCGCGAACATGCCAGCTGGGCATTAGCGTCGGATACCTTGGAATTCGTCGACTTGGAGGACATTCCCGGTGTGTTCCGCGAGCCCCTGCCCAGGATCGGCTTGGATTCGCTACCAGAGCAGGGAGCGTGGCTCCAGCCGTTCCGGCCGTTGTCCACGCTGTTGACCTCGCGGCTGTAGGAGTCGCGTGGTCGTGCGTTAGACCTGATAAGCAGTAGAGGAGATCGATCGAGTGTTCGCCTGGTGGGGTCGAACGGTATACCGGTATCGATACATCGTCATCGGTCTCATGGTCGCGTTGTGCATCGGCGGCGGCATCTTCGGCATGGACCTGGGGAAGCACGTCACCCAGAGCGGGTTCTACGACGAGGGCAGCCAGTCGGTCCAGGCGTCGCTGCTCGCCGATGGCGCCTATGGCCGCGACACCTCCGGCCACATCGTTGCGCTCTACACCGCACCCGATGGCAAGACCGTCGACGACCCGGCGTTCACCAAGAAGATCCTGGACAACCTCGACCAGGCGCAGAAGGACCACCCCGATCAGATCCTGCGGGCGATCGGCTACTTCAAGAACCCCGAGTTGTTGGCCAACATGGCTGATGCCGACAAGAAGCACGCCTTCATGTCCATCCAGCTCAAGGGCGACGACGACGACACCATCCTGAACAACTACAAAGAGGTCAAGGACAGCTTCAACATCGATGGCATCGACGTGAAGCAGGCCGGCCTGCAGCCGCTGGCCAGCGAACTGACCGGCACCATCGGTGTGGATCAACAGCGCGCCGAGGTTGCCGCCATCCCGTTGGTCGCGGTCCTGTTGTTCTTCGTGTTCGGCGGTGTGGTGGCAGCCAGCCTCCCGGCCATCATCGGCGGCCTGTCGATCGCCGGCGCCCTGGGCATCATGCGGGTGATATCGATGTACACCCCGGTGCACTTCTTCGCCCAGCCGGTGGTGACGCTGATCGGCCTCGGCATCGCCATCGACTACGGCCTTTTCATCGTGAGCAGGTTCCGGGAGGAGATCGCCGAAGGCTACGACACCGAGTCCGCGGTGCGCCGCACGATGATGACCTCAGGGCGCACGGTGATCTTCTCGGCAGTCATCATCGTCGCCTCGTCGTTGCCGCTGCTGTTGTTCCCGCAGGGCTTCCTGAAGTCGATCACCTACGCGATCATCGCCTCGGTGATGCTGGCGGCGGTGCTCTCGATCACGGTGCTGGCGGCGAGCCTGGCCATTCTCGGCCCGAACGTCGACGCGCTGGGCGTCAAAACCCTGCTGCGGGTGCCGTTCCTGCGCGACTGGCCGTTCTCCCGCAAGATCATCGACTGGTTCGCCGAGAAGACCCAGAAGACCAAGACCCGCGAAGA